>JAQBBZ010000171.1:0-9532 GCA_032125735.1 Labilibaculum sp. | reverse complement strand
TTTGTGGATGTAACCGGTGATGGAGTTGTGAACGGTGATGATAGAACAAAACTTGGAAGTCCGGATCCTGATTATACTTACGGTATTAATTTAGGAGCTCAGTATAAGAATTGGGAAATTAGTGCTTTCATTCAAGGATCTAAAGGGAATGAGATTTTCAATGCAATGAAAACTCACCTTTATAAATTTGATGAGACAAATAAGCATAAGGATATGTTGAATTCATGGACTCCAACCAATACCAATACCAATATGCCTCGACTTACTGGTTATGACAGGAATGATACAAACCGTACTTCTGATCGTTTTGTAGAGGATGGATCATACATGCGTTTGAAAAATCTTATGGTGGCATACAATTTCCCAAAACACTTGTTAGATAGGGTTAAGCTGAATTCAGCCAAATTGTATTTTTCTGGTCAAAATCTATGGACCGTAACTGACTATTCTGGTGCTGATCCTGAGATAGGACAGGTAACTTCTACCAATTATTTAAGCCGTGGTGTTGATATTGGAACTTACCCTCAGGCGAAAACTTATGTTGTGGGTGTAAAACTTGGATTCTAATCTACTAAAACATGAAAAGAATGAATATATATATTAAATCAATTAGCAAATTGCTTTTGGTTTTGACTGCAAGTATAGTCTTGACCAATTGTAGTGATGATTTTCTTGATCAAGATAAATTGGGACAAGAAACCTCTGATGTTTATTTTAATAGTCAGGAAAAAGCTGTGTCTTCAGTAACTGCTGCTTATTCTGACCTGAAAGATTATCGCTTTGGATGGTTTTTATGGGCTTTTGGTGAAACAATGAGTGATAATGCTGTGTATAGTGGCAGCGATGGTGATAATGCTGGATTTGAACCGTTAAAAACGTTTAATGGTACAGCAGATATGTCTCAGGTTCGTTACAAATGGGATTTGTGTTATCGTGGAATAAATAAGTCGAGTCAGGCAATCGAGGGGATCGAGGGGATGGCTGATGAATTGTTTGAATCGGTGGCTTTCAAAAATCGACTAATTTCAGAAGCGAAGGTATTAAGAGCTTTTTATCATTTTGAATTGGTTCGTGCTTTTGAAAGAATTCCAATATTAGATCATTTGATCAAAGCTGCGGGAGAGAAAATCGGACAATCAGATGCAAGTGATGTCTATGCATTTATTATTTCCGAATTGGAAGCTGCGGAACCAAACTTGCCTCTTAAAAGTGCATATAGTGCTAGTGATTTAGGACGGGTAACCAAAGGTTTTGCACAAGGATTTTTAGCTAAGGTTAATCTTTATGCTGAAAATTTCGGAGATGCAAAAACATGGGCTAAAAAAGTGATTGATTCAAAGGAATATCAGCTGGATCCGGATTATGCTCATGTTTTCTCTTTTGATGGAGAAAATGGAATCGAATCAATATTCGAAATTGATTTTATTGAATCAAAAACTGAGGCTGGAGCAACAACGAACAATGGAAATTTCCAAACCTTATTTCAAATCCCAAGGAATATTACTTACGGTTACGGAATTAACCAGCCAACTCAGAATTTGGCAGATGCTTTTGATGCTGCTGGGGATGTTGTTCGTAAGGCGGCGACCCTACTTACAACGGATGAGGTTTATGTCAATGAAATTCCTCAAGGTGTTTGGGATTGGTATAATTTACAAACTGATCCTCAAGTTGCGAATGATTCATTAGATCAATGGAAGGCTAAGTTGACTTTCAACAGAACTGGCTATTATCAACAGAAAATTTATGTAGGACCAGCGGATAGATCTACTGAGATTCGTAATAATGCAAATAATACCCGCATTATGAGATACGCTGAAGTTCTTTTGACTTACGCTGAAGCTTGTTCTAAAACTACAGATGAGGGCAATGCCAGACTTGCTTTGAACGAGGTGCGAAGTCGTGCTGGATTAACTGACGTGACAGTATCAGGATCGGCTTTGCTTGATGCAATTTATGCTGAGCGTCGTCTTGAATTGGCAGGGGAGAATGATCGTTACCACGAATTACTTCGCACGAATAGGGCTAATATTTTACCGTTTTATTCCGAAGCACATAAGTATTGGCCAGTACCACAGGCTGAAATTGATAGAACCACAGGTGAAATCGAGCAAAATCCTGGATACTAATTCAGGTACTATGTAGTAGTAGTGTAACAGGGGTTCTTCGGGACCCCTGTTTTTTTATGCGTATCAGCTTCGTTAAATTTTTACTGTCTCCGGATCACATTTGTTTTCTGGATAAATGCTTATACAATTTACGATCAAAAGCCTGCTTAAAATCTCAGACTGGTGATGCTCTAACTCTACTTCAAAACAAACCTGCCATGTCAGGCTATGACTTGATTATAAATCTGAAAGAACTATTTTATAAGCGTATATTTTTTATTAAGCGGAACCGAACGAAATTTATATTTACGCCGATCAGTTCTCAAAGAACAAGGAACGGCGGGTACAAATGATCAAACGGCGGGTACAAATGGACAAACGGTGGGTACAAGTGATCAAACGGCGGGTACAAATGGACAAACGGTGGGTACAAGTGATCAAACGGTGGGTACAAATGGACAAACGGTGTGTGTAAATGGACAAACGGCGGGTACAAATGAATAAACCATGGGTACAGAGGCTTGGTTAGCTTGAATGAGAACGAAAGTTTTCTTCAAAACATCTGGTTGAAATTTTATTTTCTTTGAATTCTCCGGCAACAATTACCCTCCCATTAGCGATCTGAGATGGTGTCAGAACAAAATAAAAAATGCTCTGTTTGATTTTGGGCAAAATGGTAGATTGTTTGGAATAGCACCAGCGAAATTGGCCATTGCCTGCTAAAATCCTGGATACTAATTCAGGTACTATGTAGTAGTGTAACAGGGGTTCTTCGGGACCCCTGTTTTTTTATAAGTAAAAGCTAAGTTATTTTTTTTACTATCTTCATATAATACCATCATAGTTCACATTCGAACACTTGCTGCGTTGATAACGGACAATAAAATCTTTTTCTTTCTTTGAGAATTTTGGTTTAGTTTTTGATTTAAAGAGATATAGTAATTTTGGTATTTAATTTGACATTAAAACTCTTAATGATATGTATCGAACGATAAAGCCTTATAAATACGTAATCGTTTTATTCCTAAGTGTAATTAATTTATGGTCTTTGAATGCAGATGCGCAAGAAAAGAAAGGGGAATTAAGTTCTGGTGCATTTTCATCTTACGATAAAGTATTTAAAGGGGATGTTAAAGAAATAAATCCAGAAGATTATTCGGATGGGCCCCATTTTTTCTGGCTCGACGATAAAACTGTGAAGTCGTGGTATATCAATCATGAAAAAGAAGGAAATACCATTGATATTCGGGAGAAGAAAATAAAGATAAAAGGCGATTCGGTAGTAGTTAAAGGACAAAAAGGTGATCGAAATGAGTATTTGATTCGAAAGGGAAAATATCCGGTTCAAAATGCTGAATACTCAGGGGTGACAAAGCTGTTGGCAATTGGCGATGTGCATGGCGAGTATGATGTTCTGGTGCAACTGCTTAAAAATACGGGAGTCATTAATGAAAATCTGGATTGGAACTGGGGTGATGGTCATCTGGTTTTTATAGGTGATATATTTGATCGTGGTGATAAGGTGACTGAAAGTCTGTATTTAATCAAGAAATTACAGAGACAGGCAAATGAAAATAAGGGGAAACTGCATTTGCTGTTAGGGAATCATGAGGTAATGATTTTAATGAACGATTCTCGATACATTGCCCCGAAGTATAAGAACATGTGTCAAAGATTAATGATGAATTACCCTAGGTTTTTTGCAGAAAACACTGAGTTGGGTAAATGGTTGAGATCATTGAATTCTGTTGTGAAAATTAACGATTTACTATTTGTTCACGGTGGTTTATCTCCGGATTTAGTTGATCGGGGACTTAGTCTTGAACAGATAAATGATGATATAAGAAAAAGCTTAGATAAAGATAATGAGATGACACATGAGGAGTTGATGAAAGCCATATACTTTCCTGAAAACCCCTTGTGGTATCGAGGTTATTTAATGAAATCCAGAAGTTATTCAATTATTAATATGGAGGAATTAAATAAGGTGTTGTCTTACTACAGTACAAGCAGAATTTTTTTCGGGCATACAGAAGTGGAGTCAATTCGTTTTTTGCATGAAGGCAAAGTAGGTGCTATAAATGTTCCAATGGGATATTCTGAAATTAAACCACAGGTGTTATTAGTTGAAGATGGGAAATTTTACCGCTGTTTTATCGATGGAAGAAGAGAGTTAATTGAATATTGATGCTATAAAAACAGGACAATGAGTAATTTACAGAATTTATTTGTACAAAAGAATGATTTTAAAATGGACTTTCTTATCAAAGTTTTTTTAAGCTTATTCCTTCTTGTTCATTCTGTTTCTGTGGGTGCAGTATCCAAAAAAGAGAGAGATAGCTTGTTGCGCTTGCCACTATTTAAAAACGAAAAACTCCTCGAAATAGAGTTAAAAACTAATTTTTCCAATTTGTTGAATGATGTTGGTGAGAATAGGAAGTATCATAAATGTCTGTTTCGCCTTTTAGGAAATGATAATAATCTGGATGTTGAAGTGATGACTCGAGGAAATTTTCGAAGACGAAAACAAAACTGTGATTTTCCGCCATTACGTTTTAAGATCCCCACCGAAAAAGTAACAGGAACCGAGTTCGAGGGGCAAAGCAAGCTAAAGTACGTGAGTCATTGTCAATCCAGGGCTGATGGATTTGAACAGAATACAATAAAAGAATATCTTATTTACAAGATGTATAATTTGATAGATGACCATAGTTTTAGAGTTCGTTTGTCTCGTGTTTTATTTATTGATACGCTCACAAACGATTCTCTTAAGAAATTTGGATTCTTTCTTGAGGATAAAAATGATGTTGCTACCCGAAACGGAAAAGTAATACAGTATTATAAAAATTTAAAGCAATACAATATTCTTCGAAAAAACATTGTAATGCTGTCTTTGTTTCAGTTGATGATTGGGAATTCCGATTGGGATGTTGGTCGATTGCACAATATTAACATTTTGTCGGTGGATGAACAGGGTATTCCTGTTGCAGTACCTTTCGATTTTGATTGGTCAGGAATTATTAATCAAGCTTATTTCACTTTGGATCCTCAAATACCACCTGATGCAAAGTACAAACGGAAATATAAAGGATACAGATGGAGTGATGAGGAGTTGGAAACTGCTTTTTCTGGTTTTAATGAACTTAAGGAATCATTTCTGAAGTTGATTTCCCAATGCGAATATTTAAATGAAGAGAACCGGATTGGTTTAACTGAATATATACTTGATTTTTATGAATTGATAAGCTCAAAAAAGGATGTTAAAGATGTTATTCTGAAAAAGTCGCCAAAAATACCATCGAATATATAAAAGCAGGTTTTTTTTTGAGAAAAGATATAATTTTAAGCGCAAACGATAAAAATAAGGGGTTTCTGTCCTGTTTTTATCGTTTTTTATTTAGTTGGGGGTGTTTTTTATGCAGGTAGGATTGTGAAATTGATTTTTTTTATACACATTTGTACCGTTGATAAAGGGGGTGTTGGGTGAAAATTGAATGCATTTTTTGCGGAGTACCCCTTTTTTCAGTACGGATTAAAATATAAATAACTAAAATTTTTACGTTTATGGCCACAATTAGATTTAAAGCGTTAGGAGAGTTACTTAAAAGAGAACCAAAGCCGGTTATTTTACCTTCAAATAAGGTGACTGATTATTACGGCGAATTAGTGTTTAATGTAGAATCCATGAGAAAGTACCTTTCTAAAGAGGCTTTCCGTGCGGTAATGACAGCAAATCTAAAAGGCACATCCGTGGATCCTAAATTGGCAGATGGTATTGCTGCAGGGATGAAAGCCTGGTCGATTGAAAAAGGTGCAACCCATTATACTCACTGGTTTCAACCATTAACAGACGGAACTGCAGAAAAACACGACGGGTTTATCGATTATGGTGATGGTGGTCATATGATCGAAAATTTTTCTGGTAAATTATTGGCTCAGCAAGAGCCAGATGCATCTTCATTCCCTTCAGGAGGAATTCGTCAAACATTTGAAGCCCGTGGATATACTGCTTGGGATGTATCGTCTCCAGCTTTTATTGTTGGTACAACACTTTGTATTCCCACTATATTTATTTCATATACTGGAGAAGCCCTTGATTACAAGGCTCCGTTATTGAAGGCATTAGCTGCTGTTGATGAAGCGGCTGTTGGTGTTTGTCAGTATTTTGATAAAAATGTAACTAAAGTTCATACCAACCTAGGTTGGGAACAAGAATATTTCCTAATTGATGAAGCCTTATATTTGGCTCGTCCTGATTTGGTATTAACAGGTCGTACTCTAATGGGACACTCCTCTTCTAAAGATCAGCAGTTAGATGACCATTATTTTGGATCAATTCCAGAACGTGTAACTAATTTTATGATGGAGTTGGAAGTTGAATGCCATAAATTGGGAATTCCAGTGAAAACCCGTCACAATGAGGTGGCTCCAAATCATTTCGAATTAGCGCCTATTTTTGAAGAAGCTAACCTGGCAAATGATCACAATCAATTGTTGATGGATATCATGAAAAAGGTTGCCCGTCACCATAAATTCCGTGTTCTTTTCCATGAAAAACCATTCGCTGGAATTAATGGTTCAGGTAAACACAATAACTGGTCTTTAGGAACCGATACTGGTGTTATTCTTTTGGCTCCTGGTAAAAATCCTAAAGCAAATATTCAATTCCTTACCTTTGTGGTAAATACATTGATGGCTGTTTATAAAAATCAGGATTTGTTGCGTGCATCAATTCTTACAGCTTCAAATAGTCACCGTTTAGGTGCAAATGAAGCTCCTCCTTCAATTATGTCTGCTTTCCTTGGAGATGAGGTTTCAAGAATGTTGGATAGAATTGTTGACGAAGTTGGTGAAAGAAAGATGACCCCTGATGAGAAAACGGCTTTAAAATTAGGTATCGGTAGAATTCCTGAGATTATTTTAGATAATACCGATCGTAACCGGACTTCACCATTCGCATTTACAGGAAACCGTTTTGAGTTCCGTGCTGTTGGATCTTCTGTGAATAGTGCTGCGGCTATGACAGCTTTAAGTGCAGCTGTTGCTGTTGAGTTAACAGAATTTAAGCTAGCTGTTGATGCCTTAATCGAAGAAGGGATTAAGAAGGATGAGGCAATCTTTCAAATTCTTAAGAAAATGATCATTGAATGCAAGCCAATCCGTTTTAATGGTGATGGTTATTCTGAAGAATGGGTGGTTGAAGCTAAAAAAAGAGGGCTGACTAACATTCAAAGTGTTCCTGAATCAATATCCAAGTATCTTGAACCTGCTGCTAGAAAATCTCTGATTGGAAGTGGTGTGATGACTGAAAAAGAATTGGTAGCTCGTGTTGAAGTGGAATTAGAGAAATTTACCAAGAAAATTCAAATTGAAGCTCGTGTTCTGGGAGATTTGGCAATTAACCATATTGTACCAACGGCTGTTGCTTATCAAACTAAGCTAATCCAAAATGTTCAAGGCTTAAGAGATATCTTTACCAATAGTGAGTATGAAGAATTGTCCTTTGCACGTAAAGAATTAATTAAAGAA
Source organism: Labilibaculum sp. (assembly GCA_032125735.1). Classification (GTDB taxonomy): domain Bacteria; phylum Bacteroidota; class Bacteroidia; order Bacteroidales; family Marinifilaceae; genus Labilibaculum. The sequence goes on along the minus strand of JAQBBZ010000171.1, from coordinate 1,895 downwards.
ATATCGGGTCATATTAGTTCAATTAAAGCTAAAGTGAAAGAAATGATCGATGCTCGTAAAGCATGTAACGTATTGGAAGAAGGCATGGAAATGGCTATGGCTTATCATGAAAAAGTTCGTCCATATCTTTCAAGTATTCGTTACCATATCGATAAGTTGGAGTTGATTGTTGATAACGAAATGTGGCCATTGCCAAAATATCGTGAATTGTTATTCAGCAACTAGTTGAGACAACAATAAAAATTGTAAAAGGATGTTCATTTATTTGAACATCCTTTTCTGTTTTATATAAGAAAAAACTATCTCTTATTACAAATCATTGACCACTGGAATAAAATAATTATTTTTATACCTTGTTAACTTCAATAAATGAATTTTAAACTCAACTGATGAAGCTCTTTTCTAATATTTGTATCTTAATTATTCTTGGAGTATTCGTTTCCTGTTCTTCACAATCCTATGTAAATCGTGGCGATAAAATGGTTCAGTCCGGACGTTACTATTATGCACAAAGCTTGTATGAAAAGGCTTATAAAAAGTCGAACGATGGAGAGGCGAAAGCTGATATTGCCTTTAAAACAGCTTCCAGTTTCGATCTGGTTAATGAACCTCGAAAGGCTTCGGCATGGTATCGTAAGGCCATAATGAACCGAGATACATTCTCAAATGCTGTATTGAATTTAGCGTATACTGAAGTGAAAAATGGAAAAATAGAAGAGGCGAAGGAAAATTTCTGGGAGTATTTGGATCTTAAACCAGAAGCAAAGGCAGATCATGACCCTTCTGAAATGCTAAAAAGGATTAGTGAATGGGAAGAGTATCCAGGGAGATATAAAGTTGAGATAATGAATGATTTTAATTCTTCGAGTAGCGATTTTTGCCCAATCTACATGGGGAAGGATACGAATGTTGTCTTTTTCTCATCAACTAGGAAGTTGAATGACAAGCCTAAAAAAGATGGTGTTACAGGAGATTTTTATTCAAATATTCTGGAATCGCACTATTCTAATGAGGTGATTCGAAGAAGTAAAAAGAAGAGAGGGAAAGAAGGGACATCACGAAAAGTAATTGTTGATACTTACCAATGGAGTAAACCTAAGGGGGCAGGTGATACAATTAATACCGATTGGAATGAAGGTGCTGCATGCTTTTCTTCTGGGGCAGACATTTTGTATTTTACTTCTTCTCAAAAAGTAAATAAGGACAATCAAGGAACTAAAATATTTGCCGTACAAAGACAAGAAGATGGTTGGGGGGGTGTTGTACAGCTCGATGTGGTTAAAGATAGTTTGTCGGTAGGTCATCCGTCTATCTCGGTCGATGGTACTATTCTGTATTTTGTATCCGATATGCCAGGTGGTTACGGAGGGAATGATATTTGGATGGCGAAGAAAAATGGAAATAGTTGGAGTGAACCACAAAACTTAGGACGACCAATTAATTCACCGGATAATGAGTTATTTCCTTTTATTAAAAGCAATGGAGATTTATATTTTGCTTCTGATCGTAAGGAAGGAATGGGTGGCTTGGATATTTATCACGCTAAACGTGAAGAAACTGGAGTTTGGAAGGTGGAAAATATGAAGTACCCAATAAATTCAACGGCTGATGATTTTGCCATGGTATTTCAGTTTGACCAGGAGAAGGGAATGTTCACATCTTCGCGTAAAAATGGCAACGATGATATTTATAGATTTGATTACGTGCCTTTGCAGTTTTCTTTTTCAGGAAAAGTTGTAAACTCAGAAACGAATGAGCTAGTTACTAAAGCAGATATTCATATTGTCTCTTCAAACGGAGAGCAAACAGATAGTAAATCGAATGAGGAAGGACAATTTATAGTAGATCTCAATCCAGAACTGGAATATATTGTGATGGTTTCGGCAGAAGGATAT
>JAQBBZ010000170.1:0-22997 GCA_032125735.1 Labilibaculum sp. | reverse complement strand
CGACTCAGTTCAGTATGTGAATCTTATAGCAAGTATAGATTCTTTAACAAGTATTCAGTTTAAACTAAATCATATTGTTGATTCAATAAAGAATAAACCAAACATCGATTTGAGTTCAGTATATTTAAAGCTGGATGAAATAAAGAATAAACCAAACATCAATTTGAGTTCAGTATATTTAAAACTGGATGAAATAAAGAAAGAGATAATTGCATTAGATACAATAAGACCCAGCAGGTAATTGAGTAGATGGTCCCGACTAAAATAGTCGGGATGCACCTCTCACACCACCTTTAAGAAACACCAGCAAGCCTCTTCAATTTACTCACCTACCCTATTTAAAAGCTGTTCGTGATTTAAAAATGGGCTTGCTCAAAATATAAATACGTAAATTTAATCGGCTTGCTTACTTAGCGCATTACTCACTTTGTTTCGTGAGCTCCCTTTGGTCGGTAATAAGGCAAAACCTTTAAATTGCCCAAAAAATTTTGCAAGATCCTAGTGTATCATGTTAAAGATTAAATATTTTTGCCTTATGAAAAAAATAATGAATTATTTCCTGCAAGGCCTGCTATATACTGCGCCAATTGGAATTACGACATACATAATTTATGTGGTTTTCAAATTCACAAATAGTATACTGGATGATCTCCTGGAAAAGTTCCTTAAAACAGACATCCCGGGATTAGGACTCATCGTGATTTTCTTTCTTTTGGTATTTATTGGAATCATTGGCCGGAGCATACTTGCCCAACCATTCAAAATCTTGTTTAACCGCTTAATTGAAAAAGCTCCTTTATTAAAATTGATCTATTCAGCATTAAATGATCTTTTGTCTGCATTTGTAGGAAAAGAAAAAAAATTCAACAAACCTGTTCTTGTATTGGTTAATCCAATTTCCAATCTGGAAAAATTAGGTTTCCTAACAGCGGAAGATTTAAGCAAAATAGATGAGAAAGATAAGGTTGCGGTATATTTCCCTCATTCTTATAATTTCTCAGGAGAGCTGTTTATTGTACCTAAAACTCAGGTCAGGCCACTAGATATAAATCCGGCAGTTGTAATGAAGTTTATTATTTCTGGTGGTGTTTCTGATATCTATGAAAAACACGAAACAGGGAATAGCGATAATTAGAAACTTGTACTTTTATTGCTTTTGCTGTATTTCTTATATGTGTGGTGCGAAACTGATGCTACATAAGTACTGGGTCTATTCTAGAATTAAGCCAGTTTATTCGGCGATTAAATAGTATAGAGTAAAATACCAGAGGTCTGGAAAGAACCGAATAAGAAAGGTGTTTCAAAGAGTAATGTTTTTAGATTTTTTTGATTAATTAGTAACCGTAAATTACAAGAATACACCCAATAGAAAAGTTTTGGAAAAGCGAAAAGAATAATATATGAATTATCGATATCATCATGTTAGTCTACCCACTAATGAAATAAAAGAAAATGAAGAGTATCATGAAAAATTTAAATTTCATGCTTCAGGTTATTTTGAAAGCGAATACGGAATAGAATGGTTACGTTTTGATAAGGATTGTGAACTGCATCCTCTAATTCAAAAAATTCCACATGTAGCTTTTGTAGTTGATTCTATTGAAAATGCCATTAAGGATAGAGAAGTTATTATTGAACCAAATTCTCCTGTTGAAGGTGTAATAGTCTGTTTTGTTATTATAGATGGTGCTCCAATAAAGTTTTTACAATTTGACAAACCGGAAGAAGAGCTTTGGGCAGGCAGCAAAAAACTTCAAAATTTAGAATTTCATCATTTGGGAATTAAAGGAGATAGGCCACATAAAGATTCGATTCATTTGGCACATTTGAAGATTTGCTGTACAGATCATGATTCAAATCCATTTGGACTGCAGTGGATGTATTATGAAGCAGATGCACCATATCCTGAACTTGTAAAAACTGAAACACATGTGGCCTTTAAGGTAAAGAATTTAGAAGCTGTTCTTGAAGGAAAAAAAATAATCATAGAGCCTAATAGCCCATCTGAAGGGGTATTGGTCGCCTTTATTGAAGAAAATGGTGCTCCTATAGAATTTCTTGAATACTCATAGATTAGTGGAAAAATCTGGTGATTTTTCTATCCTAAAGACGATAGTCCAGCTTGTACAAAAGAAGCTTGTTCGTTTCGTGATCAATTTGAAGTGTCTGTAAGCTTTCCCAGAATTATAATACCGACTGGTTTTGATTTTAAAATGGTATAATACAAAGCCGACTTTAACGCGTCGGTTTTTTCTTTGTTATATTTTTATTAAAGGAATTCTTATGCAGATCTTTTCTTTTTTGCATGTCACTATTGTTTAGTTAGAAGCTGTTTAAATTTATTTTTAGAAATTTTTATCTAAGAAAAAAGACTCCGGATAAGGCAAATTTGATGCGAATAGTGGTTCTATTTAAAGATAATTTAACGCAGTTATGAGGCTTTTGGCTTATAAAAAAGCTAAAGGATAAATTTTTAAACAGTTTCTTGATGTTTTGCTTAATTTTGACCTTCTTAAAATACGGTTGGAAGATATTTATGGATAGTCCAGCCACTTACAATATTGGAGTAAAATACTAAATGGATAAGCAACACATTTTTAACTTTAAAACGGATATATCAGGGATCAATATCCCTGCAAAACTGAACAATCCATTTGGATTATGTATTCCTGAAATTGCCAGGATAGCGGCAAAAGAATTTCAAGATTTTATTCGTTCAGAATCTCAAGGATGGAAGCATGACTTTCTGATCCAAAAAGGAAAAATGTTTGGAATTCTTGTGGTTCAAAAAGAAGATAATACCTACAGCTATTTAGGAACCGTTTCAGGGAAATTACAGGGAAACACAATATGCGAAAAATTTGTTCCTTCGACTTTTGATGATTCTATAGATGATTTTTTCATTAATAGAGGCATGACAGAGTTGACGGAAATCGGCAATCAAATAAAAAAGGCCAATAATCCATCTGAAATTATTGAACTAACAGAAAAAAGGAAACAAAAATCGTTTGCCTTGCAACAACGACTTTTCGAGAATTATCAATTTTTAAACTTTTCGGGAGTAGAAAAAAATGTATTGCAAATCTTTGAAAGTTCATCACATGGTAATCCTCCAGCCGCAGCTGGCGAATGCGCTGCTCCTAAATTACTGCAATATGCCTTTAAAAACCGTTTAAAACCAATCGCTTTAGCAGAATTTTGGTGGGGAAATCCGATCAAGACTCAAGAAAGAGAACACAATCTTTTTTACCCGGCCTGCAAAAATAAGTGTCGCCCAATTTTAGAATACATGCTGGGCGATACGGAATTATTTAATCAAGCGAGCGCTGCTTATGAAGAAGAGATTAAAGACTTGTTATAGTCTGATTTTCATAACTGAAAGAAGCTTCGTTATTTTAAAGATCTATTATTTATAAACATACAAAGCCGACTTTAACGAGTCGGCTTTTTGTTTGCGTTGTTTTCAGTAAGCTTATTCTTATGCAGAGTTTTTCAATTTTATAAGTCTATGTTATTTTGCATTTATCCAATATTTTGTTTGATATAAGTTATTCTTCAATTTAGTATTCTTAAGTAATTGGTATTGTTATCTCGCCAAAATGGATTATTAATAACACTTTTTATTAAAATATAAGACTAATTACATCAATGTTGATGTTACAACATAAGCTATGTATGTAATCTAAGATAGAACTGCATGAACAAAACCTATGCGCTAATTGTTGTTAGTTTTTTAATACAAATACAATTACCTTAGTTATAGAACAAAATATAAATGGGCCTCAAATTCGTTAAAAAATAATGAAATGTTGAAAATCAGTAAACGTTTAACTATTTCTTTATTCATAATTAGTTTACTAATTATTAGTAATTCTTTCATGAGTTGTAACACACAAAAATCGATGATTGATAAAACGGTAGTTGAACAACTGGATATACAAGAATATTTAGGCACATGGTATGAAATTGCTCGTTACGACCATAGTTTTGAACGTGGACTTGTTGGTGTAACAGCCGATTATTCATTACGAGACGATGGGAAAATTAAGGTAATCAACAGTGGCTATAAAAATAGTTTAGATGGTAAATTCTCGCAGGCTGTTGGAAAAGCTAAAATACCAAAGCCCGAAAAAGAACCGGCAAAATTGAAAGTATCCTTTTTTTGGTTCTTTTACGGCGATTACTTTGTACTGGAGTTAGACAAGGATTACCAATGGGCCGTTATTGGCAGCAGCTCAGATAAATATCTTTGGATTTTGAGTCGCACTCCACAAATGGAAAATGAATTGTATACAGACTTGCTTAATCGATTAAAAAAGCGGGGATATAATGTTTCAAGCTTGATAAAAGTGGAACAAAAGCCTTTCTAAAAAGATAAAATTCAAATGCTATGCATCTTAAAAGTATTCTCATAAGTTACCTGCTTACTATCATCGTTTTTTTGATGATAGACTTACTATGGCTAGGCATTATTGCTAAAAACCTCTATCAAAAATATCTGGGCGATTTTTTATCCGATAAAGTAAATTGGACCGCAGCTTTTATTTTCTACTTCATATATGTTGCAGGGATTTCAATTTTTGCTATTTATCCGGCAGTTCAAAAAGGATCAGCTTTTAATGCCATTTTGATGGGGGCTTTATTTGGTCTGTTTACTTATGCTACTTACGATTTAACAAATTTGGCTACGCTGAAAGACTGGCCACTTCCTATCGTTTTTATCGATATCTTATGGGGTGCAATTTTATCAGCAACAGTTAGTTTAGCCGGTTTTCATATTGTAAAATGGATTAATTAATAGTCAGCATGCAAAAAAATGTAACATCTTATATTGACGGAAAATTCTTGTATTATGCTTTTATAGCAGGAGGAAATCAGATCTTAAAAAATCAGGTCGAAATAAATAGAATAAATATTTTTCCGGTGAACGATAAAGACACCGGGACCAACCTTGCCTCGACTGTCCGTTCGGTAATCGACAATATAAAACCTCATAAATCATATAAGACTACGGTAAGCAATATTGCCGATGCCGCATTAATTGGAGCACGTGGAAATTCGGGCGTTATTTTTGCTCAGTTTCTGCATGGTTTAAATCGGGAAACCTTAAACAAACCTATTATTACATTAACTGAATTTGCCGAAAGCGTAAAAAAGTCAATTCCCTATATATACGAAGCCATTGCGAATCCTATTGAAGGAACAATGCTAACCGTTATCAAGGAGTGGTCTGATTTTCTAAATAGTAAAAAAGATGCCATTCATGATTTTGCAGATGTAATAATCGATTCTTTGGCTGTGTTGGAGAAATCATTGGCTGAAACAAACACAAAATTAAAGGCCTTAAGCAAAACGGATTTTGTAGATGCCGGAGCAAAAGGCTTTGTATTATTTATTGAAGGCATTATCGGTTTTATTAAAAATAGAAATATTCGAAACCTTGTAGTTGACTCTAGTCAAAATATCTCGCTTGTTCATTCGAACGAAATAACCGAAGAAGAAATCACCTTCCGCTTTTGCACTGAGGCCATTATAAAAAATGTTAGCCAAAGCAAGTCTGAACTTCAAAAATTCCTTAGCCAAAATGGTGATTCTGTTGTTATTGCCGGTTCGGAAAGTATTTGTCGCATTCACGTTCACACCAACAAACCGGCAGAGCTTTTTCATCAGTTAAAAGAAATTGGAACCATCACTTTTCAGAAAGTAGATGATATGCTTCGGCAACAGGAGGCAGTAAGCAAACGAAAATGGAACATTGCGTTAGTTACAGATTCAACCTGTGATTTATCGCAGGAATTGATTGATTTTTATCAGATTAATGTGGTGCCGCTTAATTTGAATTTTGGCGATAGTCATTATTTAGATAAAGTTACCATTCAACCCAATCAGTTCTACGAACTGCTGGATACAGAACCTGAATTTCCAAAAACATCTCAAATAAACGAACAGACTTTTACCAACTTATATTCCCATTTAGCTTCACATTACGATGCCATAATTGCGGTGCATTTAACCAGCCAGTTTAGTGGAACATATTCAAACAGCGTAAAAGCAGGCAATCGCATATCCAAAGAGTTTAATAAACCGGTATATGTAATCGACTCAAAAAATTTATCGGGGGCATTGGGTTTATTGGTATTAAAAACAGCCCAAAATATTGAGGCAGGCGAGCCGGTGCAATCTATTGTAGAAACTCTTAAAAAGGACATACTCCAATCTAAAATATTTGTAAGTGTTCGCGATTTACAAACGATGATTAGAGGAGGAAGAGTTTCAAAACCCAAAGGGATGATTGCAAGTGCTTTGGGCTTAAATCCGGTTATCTCAATGGACGAAAATGGAAAATCGCTGCTTTTCGGAAAAACCTTTAGCCAGCAAGCCAGCTTACGAAAAATATTTAAGCATATCGATAAGCTTAGTCGTGGAAAAACTTTATGGAACTACATTATTTTACATGCTAATAATTCTGATGGAGCCCAAATGGTAGAGGATCAAATGCAGCAAATTACAGGAATAAAACCTGTGTCTGTAGTCAATATTTCGCCTGTTATCGGTATGCATGCCGGCAACGGTGCTCTTGCTATCTCATTACTTTTCAACAATTAATTCGACTCAAATGATGACTCTGTTTTTACAAGCTGCCTTACTCATTTTAGTTCTGGTAACACTGTTATGGATTTGGAGTGTATTTCTAAAAAATGTAAGTATCGTCGACATTTTTTGGGGCTTAGGTTTTGTGCTTGTTAATGCGCTTTACGTACTCTTGTCGGGCGAAGTAAATACCAGAAAAATACTGGTTTTAGTCTTGGTAAGCATTTGGGGACTTAGGCTTTCCCTTTATCTTGCCTATAGAAACATTGGCAAGGGAGAAGATTTTAGATATCAGGAATTTAGAAGAAATTATGGACCTAAACGTTATTGGTGGTTTAGTTTTTTCCAAACATTCTTATTGCAAGGTGTATTAATCATGATTGTTTCCTTACCCCTATTAGGGATTCATTCCGGTTCCGGAGAACTTAAGTTACTGGATTACCTCGGGATAACAGTCTGGTTTATTGGCTTTGCATTTGAGGCCGGAGGCGATTTTCAGTTGGTGCGTTTTAAACGGGATCTTGCAAATAAAGGAAAAGTTCTTAATACAGGATTCTGGAAATACACCCGCCATCCGAATTATTTTGGCGACTCAGCCGTTTGGTGGGCCTATGCAATTTTTAGTATAGCAGCTGGCAGCTACTGGCAAATTATAGGTTCTGTTGTAATGACTTTGTTGATTATAAAAGTATCAGGAGTGGCACTACTTGAAAAGACTTTAAACGATACAAAACCACAATACAGAGAATACATCGAAAAAACCAATTCTTTTTTTCCGTGGTTCCCTAAAAAATAAATACAATGGATTTTATCACTAAAAATATTTGGTTTATACTTTTTGTAGTTTGGGGTTTGCCATTAAGTTATTACAGAAGCAAATTCCGTAAAATGGTGTATCAAAGCGATAGTTGGACAATAAACATCAAACCGGTTTTTTGGAAAGAAATTAAGGGGCTTTTTGGAAATATCTATCCAGATAATCTCAAATACAAGAGATTTAAGAACTTCTACCTGTTTTATCTTACCATTTATTTAGTCTTATTTATTGCTTATCTAATTTTTGACACAAATTCTGAAAAAATGAAAAAAATTGAAGTCGGGAGCAAAGTTCCAATATTTGAATTAAACGACCAGAATGGTGAACTATTTAAGCTTGAAACTGTATTGGGTAAAAAGAATCTGGTGATTTATTTCTATCCTAAAGACGATAGTCCGGGTTGTACAAAAGAAGCTTGCTCGTTTCGTGATCAATTTGAAGTGTTTGCCGATGCCGATGCAATGATTATTGGAATTAGTGCGCAATCGGAAGAAAGTCATCTGGAATTTACGAAAAAGCACCGCCTGAATTATACACTATTAAGCGACACGGGAAATAAAGTGCGTAAATTATTTGGTGTGCCATCCAGTTTTTTTGGGCTAATTCCAGGCAGAGTAACTTATGTTGTTAATAAGGAAGGAAAAATAGCCTACCTATTTAATTCCCAGATTCAAGCTGAAAAGCATGTCGATGAAGCCTTACGCATTATTCAAGAAATGAGATGAATATAACCATTCAATATTCTTTCATACTACTCTCCTACTTAGTGGGAGCCATCCCCTTTGGCTACATTTTAACCCGATATTTTACGGGCAAAAATATCTTAGAAATCGGTAGTGGTAATGTGGGTTCAACCAATGTGGGAAGAGTCGCCGGAAAAAAAATAGCCATCATCACTCAGCTGTTGGATATGCTTAAAGGATTTTTACCAGTGGCTGTTTATCTCTATTTTATTGATGATAAAAGTATGGCTTCGGAATTTTATATTTACTGTGTTGCGCTGGCCACGATTATTGGTCACGATTTTAGCATCTTTTTAAAATTTAAAGGAGGAAAGGGTGTGAATACCACACTTGGTGCCTCGATATTGCTTGCACCATTTTCTGTTTTTATTTCGGCAGCCATCTATTTTATTGTGAAATGGCGTCTAAAATATGTTTCGCTGGGCTCTATTGTTTTAGGAATAGCTTTGCCAATAACTGAATTGTTTATTAACGGGCTGAGCTCAACATTCTATTACTTATTAATTTGCATGATACTTATTATTCTCTTACATCGAACAAATATAAATCGTTTGTTGCATAATGAAGAACTGTCATCCTAAAAAACAAAATTATGGCATTTTATCAATTTCAAAAAGAACAATTTGTTAATGCCTCTATAGACGAGGTTTGGAATTTTATAAGTTCACCACAGAATCTAAAAAAAATTACGCCCCAAAATATGGGTTTCGATATACGCACTCCAAATTTGCCCGATAAAATATATGAGGGCATGATTGTTAGTTACACCGTTCGCCCTTTGTTGGGTATTCCAACGAACTGGGTTACCGAAATAACACATATTAGAGATAAATCTTATTTTGTAGATGAACAAAGGATTGGCCCTTATAAACTATGGCATCATCAGCATATTATTATTGCAGTAGAAAATGGTGTTTTAATGAAGGATATTGTGAGTTATCAACCTCCATTTGGTTGGTTAGGAAGTATTGCAAATGCCTTGGTCATTAAAAATAAATTGAATGAAATTTTTGATTTCCGTACCCAAGCACTTGAAAAAATATTTCCCTCCTAACAAATAGTCTTTCACCCCGATAATCATCTATCTAAAAGCATTTAACCACGATTCCTAAGACAAAAATGCAAATCAAATTCCAAGAGCAAGTCCCTTATTGATATTTGAATAAATCCATAAACTCCCAAATACTTTTGTAAATTTGATTTTTGAATATCAAATGCAGAACAAATGGATAGAAAACTAAAAGCCTTTGAGCGCTTACTAAATATTATGGATCAGCTTCGTGAAGGCTGTCCTTGGGATAAAAAACAGACCTTTGAGAGTCTGCGAACACTCACCATCGAAGAAACCTACGAACTGGCCGATTCCATTTTAAAGGGAGAAAAAGAGGAAATCAAGAAAGAATTGGGCGATATTTTGCTGCACATTGTGTTCTACGCCAAAATAGGTTCTGAAACCAACGATTTCGACATTGCCGATGTCTGCGATGGCATCAGTGAAAAGCTAATCTATCGTCATCCTCATATTTTTAGCGATACCAAAGTTGCCAACGCCCAAGAGGTGGAAGAAAACTGGGAACAGTTGAAGCTAAAGGAAAAAGGCGGCAATAAATCGGTTTTGGAAGGTGTTCCGGTATCTCTTCCTGCCCTTGTAAAAGCCAACCGGATTCAGGACAAGGTACGTGGCGTAGGCTTCGACTGGGACGAGAAAGAACAAGTTTGGGAGAAGGTGAAAGAAGAAATGCACGAACTGGAAATTGAAATCAAAAAAGGGGATCAGGACAAAATGGAAGCTGAATTTGGCGACATGTTCTTCTCCTTGATTAATGCTGCCCGTTTGTATGGCGTAAATCCTGAAAATGCTCTGGAACGAACCAACCAAAAATTCACCAAACGATTCAATTATCTGGAAAGCAAAACCATGAAATTAGGAATAAACCTAAAAGACATGAATTTGGCAGAAATGGATCTGATTTGGGAAGAGGCCAAGCAGTTTGATAAATAAGGGAGAAGTGTAAAGGAACAAGATTCAAGTATCAAGTAAAAAAGGAGAAAGTAAAAAGACCTAGCAGCGTTCCAACGATTGTCATTCTGATCCCGATGACTATCGGGACGAAGAAACCTTTCATTAATAGGAGATGTTTCGACAAGCTCAACATGACGTATAAATATTGAATGCTTCCTTTTTGGGACAGTCACTTTAAAATTTTAACTTTAAGCTTTACGCACTTTCAACTTTCATTTCAATGAACATTCTTCAGATTATACCGGGCTCGGGAGGCAGTTTTTACTGTGGCAATTGTTTACGCGACGATAAATTTCATCTTGCCATGAAAAAACAGGGACATGAGGTGACCAAATTGCCTATGTATCTTCCCCTGTTTTCCGATGAGCATGACTTGAACGAAATTCCTGTTTTTTATGGAGCCATCAGTATTTATCTAAAGCAATTGTATCCTGTTTTCAGACATGCTCCTGCCTGGGTCGACCGTTTATTGAACTCAGGCCCCATGTTAAAACTGGCGGCCTCTATGGCTGGATCTACCAATGCAAAAGGCTTGGAAGAAATGACCGTTTCGATGCTGATGGGAGAAGAAGGAAAGCAGAAAGAGGAACTCAACCGCATGGTAAGCTGGATGGCGGAATATCTAAAACCTGATGTAATTCATTTATCGAATGCTCTGCTTTTGGGTTTGGCTCCTAAATTAAAAAAGGAATTTCCGAATGCAATACTGGTTTGCTCCTTACAAGATGAAGATGTGTGGGTAGATGCGATGAAAGACTCATTTAGAGATGAAATTTGGGCGCTGATGAGTACCAAAGCCGAACATATTGATGCATTTATTGCGGTGAGTGATTTTTATGCGAGAGTTTCATTAGAAAAAATGAGCATTCCCAAAGAGAAAGTATTCACAAACCATTTGGGTGTTGATCCTAAGGAATACAACTATGCATCACCCGGAATGAAAGCGAGAAACATTGGCTACATTTCCCGTATGTGCGAAGGAAATGGTTTCGATATCATTGTTGATGCCTTTATCGAACTCAAAAAAGATTCTGCTTACGAAGATGTGAAATTGATTGTAACTGGCGGATCAACCGGTGACGACAAGCCTTTGTTAAAACAAGTACGGCAAAAATTAAAGAAAGAAAAGCTTTTGGAACAGTTTGAATTTCATGACGATTTCGACGGGGAAGGAAGGCACGAATTCTTCAAAAAAGTGGAACTGATTTCTGTTCCTGTGCGAAATGGTGAAGCATTTGGTCTTTATTTATTGGAAAGCATGGCTTCAGGAGTACCTGTTGTACAGCCAGATTTGGGTGCATTTTCCGAGATTATTGAAAAATCGAAAGGTGGAATTATCTATAGAAACAATACACCAGAGGAGCTAGCCCTGGCTTTAAAAGAACTTTTAAGCAATGATGACAAATTACAACAGCTTTCAGTTGCTGGTCGAAAAGGTGTTGAGAAGGAATTCAACATCTACACTCAGGCAGACAATTTGATTCGCATTTACACACAATTGATTGAGAAGAAATAATATAAGATTAAACCCGATAAAGCCGGGAATCCTTTGAAGTTAATGCTGTCAGAAGCTTCACACTCTGACAGGTCAAATCAATCTTCACGTTTGACTAGTCACTAATCTTTAATTTACTAAGGACTGACAGCTGCATACTAATGACTTTTCCATTGAAGAACGATACAAAATTTAAGAATATCAATTTTAATCAAAGAGTTAATCATCGAATTCAACTTATTAAACTTCCTGCAGTAAAGATTTAATCGATCGGGAATGAATATTCATTCCCATTTTTTTTGACAGTTGCACTACCAAAGGCAATTCCATTCCTATTTCCTGCATCAAGGCTTTGTTGCACATGGTCTTTTCCGGTGAACCGGCGGCAATGATTCTCCCCTCTTTCATCAACACCACATGATCGGCCCATTCGTAGGCAAAGTCAGGATTGTGTGTAGAAATCAATACTGTTTTGCCTTGTTTATTCAAGTCATCAATAATATCATTCATAATTTGCTTGTGCCTGTTATCGAGCCAGGCAAAAGGCTCATCAAACAAAATAATTTCAGGCTCCATAGCCAACACGCCTGCAACTGCAACCTGCTTTTTCTGTCCGTAACTCAATTGATGCGGTGCTTTATCTTTCAAATCCTGAATGGCAAGCAAGTGTAAGTATTTCTCAACCCGCGCTTCAATCTCTGCCTTCTCTAATCCTAAATTTGACGGTCCAAACGCAACATCTTCGAACACACTTGCCGCAAACAACTGCACATCCGGATCCTGAAACACATAACCTACTTTTCGGGCCATTTGCCTGCGTTCTTGGGTCGAAAAGCCGAATTGTTTTCCATTCAAATAGTAATTTCCCTTTTGAGGTTTAGAAATCCCATTCAAGACCAAAAACAAGCTTGATTTTCCGGCTCCGTTCTCGCCCAAAAAAGCCACTTTACATCCCTTTTCAATTTGAAGTGAAACATCATCAAGCCCTATTGTTCCCTCGGGGTAAGTATATTCTATGTTTTGGAGTTGAATCATTTCGTTAAGATATGAGATTTTAGATGTGAGAAATTAGATCGAACAAGTTTGAATAATTATCCAGAAAAAGTAACAGGATTCCAAATACCAACATCGATAAAACACGTTTTAATCTCAAGGCTTCCTTTTGTTGCCTGAAATAGAATTCGCCATGATATCCTCTGGATTGAAGCGCATCTAAACTTCGATTGGAAAAGAGAAGACTTTTGATAAAAACAGAGGAAAACAACATCCCTGCGGATAAAACGGATTGTTTTCGATTGACATAGCCCAGACGATTTCGCTGTGCAATATGAACCTGATTGGTGAAGATAAAAAGCAATGAAATGTACCGATAAGTTAAGACAAACAGCTCGCGTAAAATTAAAGGAATTCTCAATCTTCGACCAATGTCATTAATCTCTGATAAAGAACAAGAAAGAATCAAATAATTAAGCGCCATAACGGCTGCCATTGCCTTAAAAAACAATTCAATGGCTTTGCTTAAACCAGCATTCTCTATACCAATACAAAATCCCATGAAATCGAAACGAAACAGACTGCTTTTCGGATCAGCATGTAAGGAAAAAGCAATTGAAATACTTCCCATTACAATAAATCCCAATGGCAAGGCAATTAATCGAAGCAGTTTTCTCAGGCCAATTCCATGAATAAGAAAGCCTATCGAAATCAAGGAAATCAGGAACAAGTGCACATACGAATTCACGGAAAGCAAAGCACAATTAAGAAGCACCATAAAAAGAATAAACTTCTCCATGCTGTGCAATCCAAATATGTTTTTTTTTAGTATGTATTGTTCGCTTAGAAACACCTCTATTAATTAAAAATTAGTAATGAGAAATTAATAATAAATCCACCCCTTCGCCTATCGGCACCTCCTTGCAATTCATAATTGTTAATTAATCTTACCGACTGCTTTTTTACCTCGATAATATCCTATCACATAACATACAACCCCAGCGCCTAAAGCTGCTTGCAGTGCAAACAGTAAACTTTCAATTTCGGCTCCTGGTGGCTCCCAGATATTTGAAAACCACGGCTTGTAATCAGGATTGGCTTGTGTAATATATTCTTCGGCGTGTCCGTCGGAGCCTCCAAACTCAGAATCGCCAACATATACAAAAACACCAATTAGAATGGCGATGATTGCCAAAAACAGGAGCTTATTTTGATTTTCAAGAACAAATTTCAACATATGATTACAATTTAGGAGCTTGAAAATTCAGTTTTATTCCTTCCCAATTCGGTACATTTTTAATCAGAATATTCATCACCAAAACAGTGATTAAACCTTCTACAATGGCTATTGGAATTTGAGTTACGCTAAAAATAGATGCAAATTTCACAAAAGCTCCGGCTAGACCGGTATGCATATCAGGGTGAGCCAAGGCCAACTGCAAGGCCGTAACCGTATAGGTAGTTAAATCACCCAGACAAGCAGCTAAAAAAATGGAAACGGAGCGGTTGCATTTTAATTTGGCGCACAATTGATAAATGCCGAATGTTACCACCGGACCAGCCAATGCCATCGAAAATGCATTAGCGCCCAAAGTGGTAATGCCACCATGCGCCAACAGCAACACCTGAAAAATAAGAACCAAAACACCCAACACACTCATTACAATCGGGCCAAACAACAATGCACCCAAACCAACACCGGTAGGATGCGAACTACTGCCGGTAACCGACGGCAATTTTAATGCGGAAAGAACAAAGGCAAAAGCGGCCGCCAATGCCAAAAGTATTTTTAGCTCAGGATGCTTTATTACCATTTTCTGAATCACCTTAACGCCCCAAACAAAAAACGGCAGATAAACTACTGTCCAGAATACAGACCAACCTGCCGGCAGATAGCCTTCCATGATGTGCATACTAAATCCTTGAAAAGGAAGTAAAAACGCAAGCAGTACAAATAGTTTTTTATAACTCATAATTCTGAATTCATAATTGTTTAAATGATTTTTCCATCGTTGCTGATCAAAAAAAGCTCGAAATTACAGTCTGTAATTACTTGCTTACAAAGCTCTTCACATCTAAATTTTAAAGCTTTAAAAAATGGTTCATCTCCCATAAATGGAACTAATTCTTCCAGTTCCCTCGCCATTTTCATTTCTCCAATTTGTTGAATAATCTCATCAGAATACCCGCAATCTTTTGCCAATCCCATCAGGAAATTATGATCTAAAACAACCTTACTACTGTGTGTATCCAGATGTCCGGCAGCCAGTTTCACTGCTTTGCCAGTCATGATTCCCATACTTACTTTCTCAAGTCCCGAAGCAGTAATCGTTTTCAGCATTTCACCAATAAAATTCCCGTACTGCAGGAAAGCCAAATCACCCAAATCAGGAAATTTCTTTTTCAAATACCGTTCACTTCTTCCTCCCGAATTCATCACAATGTGTTTGTTCCCGTTCAGCACAGCCAAATCCAACTGTTTTTGAATGGTTTGCACATAAGCTTCCAAGGAGTAAGGCTTAATTCTTCCGGTAGTTCCGATAATGGAAATACCATCCACAACACCCAATTTTGGATTGAATGTCTTCGCTCCCAACTTTCTCCCCAGAGGCACAAATACCGAAACATCAAGACCTCTATTCACTTCATATTCTTCCAGAATTTGCTCCAATTCGAATGCAATCATCTTTCGGGGAACAGGATTTACTGCAGGTTCACCCATAGGGATTCCCAATCCATTTAAAGTAACCGTTCCCACTCCTTCCCCTTTCACAAAGCGAATGCTGTTTGTATCATTCCATTTCAAACGAACGCCAATCTCCATTCCATCGGTGATATCCGGATCGTCACCGGAGTTTTTCACCACCGAACACAAAGCAAAATCTTCGCCCAATCTATTTTGCTGCAACTGCATTTCGCAAATGCCTCCGTCGGGCAAAGTGATCCTTTCTTTTCGCTGTACTTCTTCTCCCAGCAGCAGTTTTAAGGCCGCTTTCGCAGATATTGCGGCACAGGTACCCGAAGTAAAACCATGAGCCAATTCTTTTCGCTCCATTCCAAACTGATTCTTTAAATATTTCTGCAGCGTTTCACGATTACTTATCGTCTCATCGTAATTGGGTAAATCAGGTCGGGCAATCACGTACAATGGAATTTGATGTTTTACCGCCAAGTCCATCTTCTGATCCAACAAACCAGAATAGCCGCTCTCTTTCGTAATCATAACTTCAATTTCTTCATCAATCAACAAATCTTCAATGGATTCCATACCTTCAAATGCATTCGAAACAATCACCTTTTCCATTTCAACGCCTGCATTTTGGGCAATTTCCAGCGAAGATGGAAAATCAAGAATCCGATACCAAATATTGGCATTTGGCATAATTTTATGAATCACAGGCAAGGCCTTCACTCCCACCATTGAAAGTATTTTCGCATAATTCTGTAAATGTAAATCCGTTAATACGGACACCATACTGTGGTGATATCGGATGTATTCATTCTCCATTCTAGGCACCACATCACGCTCCACTCGTACTACAGGCAAATTCATCTGATTCGCTGCACTAGCAATACTGTGATGCAAAACTTCTGCAAAAGGATGAGCTGCATCTATCAGTAAATCAATTTCGCTTTCCTCACAAAAGCTACAAATCTCATCCACATTCATGGCGCCACAAATTCGCTGTCCAAATTTGAATTCGTAATTTCCAGAACTCGTTTTTGTCGAGTAGAAATGCGATATTTCCAAATCATCCAACCAGTTAGAAGTTGCTTTCCCCTCTGTCGTTCCTCCAAATAATAATATTTTCATTCCAATTTATTTTCTCTCTTTCGCCCTTCCATGGCTTATTTTTCATTTTACTTTTACACAGGGCGTTGCCCTGTGTTCTCATCTTCCGCCCTTTCAGGGCTCATAATTTCCAAATCGTAATCATTACTCATTGTTAATTATCAATTCCCTTGCGACAGCCGTGTGTAAACTTTGGATCGTATAACAGAGATCGGTTTTTACGATTTCCAATGGCCTCACCTACAACAATCATTACGGTTAAGGATAGTTTGTTTTCCTTCACAATTTTTGCCAGATCCTTCAACTCACACCTCCAAATCTTCTCCTCTTTCCAGGTTAATTTGTGACAAATCGCCACGGGTGTGTTTTCCGGATATCCTTCCAATAAATCAGCTTGAAGTTTATCCACTAAAGTCACGCTTAAAAACAAACAGATTGTTGCTTGAAACTTGGCAAACTCAGCCAATTTCTCTCTCGGAGGCATTGGCGTTCTGCCCTCTCCACGGGTCAGAATAATGGATTGAACCTTATTTGGAATCGTAAATTGAGATTTTAAGCGCGCAGCGGCAGCCTGAAAAGACGATATCCCCGGAACAATTTCATAATCCATTTCGTGCTGATCGAAGAAATTCATCTGCTCCTGAATCGCACCATAAATACATGGGTCACCAGTATGTAGGCGTACAACCAATCCTCCTCTATCGTAATGTTCTTTCATGACATCAAATTGTTCTTCGAGAGTTAAATCTGCAGAGTTTCGGATCACACAGGAAGCTTTTCCGTAATCAGTTAACTCCCTTGGCACCAAACTTCCGGCATATAAAATCAAATCAGCTCTTTTCAAAAAACTTTTCCCTCGAACAGAAATCAAATCGGGCGCACCTGGCCCCGCACCAACAATAAAAACCTCCCCTTTCCGCTCCTGCTCAGCATCCATGGCCAAAGCCAAAGTAAAATACTTTCCATTTGGATCAACATGCTTACTTTTAGTTTGAAGCAGTGTTTTTGCTCCGCTGGCGATCAATGCCGATGCCTCGGATACATTTACAGCTCCTACCTCACGATGTGCTGCCTCAGAATAAGAAACTTCATCTTCCTTCTCATTCAATTCATCAGCAGAATAGGTGATAAACGATAAATTAGTAGTTTTACTAAATTGCGTATATGCTTCTTCTTTAGCCTTTACCGTAATGCTATGTATGCTTTTTAAGGATGCAAAAGACAAATTATTTGCCTCAAAACAGGATTTCAGTTCTTGCTCAAAAGCGGCAACTCCAATTCCTTTTTGTGCGCCAGTACCTGCAACAATGCATTTTGGTCGAAAAAACAAACTTGGAATAATCGTTTCGTACAGTACTGGAGTCACAGCAATCAGCAAGTCGAAATCTTCCTGTTTAATCTGATCAAAATGATAGAAAACCTCCACAAAATCAGGACAGGAATCCTGTAAGGCCTGCGTTCCTTCGTTTTTCACATCCAAAAGCAGTGCTGTTTTCTTCTGATTCACAAAGGCCGCAATCAAATCGTTCTCAGTGGCATTCTGATATTCATTTGTCCAGTTGTATTTTCTTCCGAAGATATCCAATGGCCATAGTTCCAATGTATCACTTGCTGTTGTAATTATTGCAGTACCATTGGTAATTTTAGCTATTTGCTGTGCGTACTCATTCGCACCACCTTTATGTCCCGACAAAACCGACTGCACATATTTCCCGTGCAAATCCAAATTAATCACTGCCGGATCAATCGCTTTATCCTGAATAAAAGGAGCAATACTTCGCACGCAAATGCCCATAGCACCAATAAAAATTAACAAATCGGCAACTTGAAAAGATTCTGAAAGAAAATCCGGTAAAGAAGAAATTTTATCGCTGCCCGGATATCCGGCAACGGAAACAATTGAACTTCCTTCCATTTTGCCTGCAATTCGTTCGGCAGTTGCCAAAGCAAAACTGTTATTGATAATGATGAATGTATTGCTCATATATTTTTGCATTTAACTATTAGCTTACCGCCAACAGCTTTTTCTTAAATATTTTCCTTTGTGGTTAATTCTTTTTTTTAGCCTGAAAAATCACAATTGCATTGTGTTCATCCTGCTGTATAGTCATTTGATCAGTGATCTCCATTTGAAGTTCTTTTGCTGCCTGCAGAAAATCCTGCTTTGTTACTTCACTAACGGCATTAAAAACCAGGATTCCATCATCGTGTAAAACAGGACACAAACGGCTCATCATTTCGTGTAATCTGCCTCCGTGCCCGCCAATAAAAATCCGGTCTGGCCTTTTAATAGAAATTAAATCAATATTGAAAAAATCATCGTGAATGCCTTCTATTCCCGGCACACAAAACTTTCGTTGATTCAACTTTAAAAGCTCCTTCGATTCTTCCCTTCGCTCGAAAGCAGTCACCTGCAAATGCGGTGCAAACTGTTTGGCTTCAATGGAAACAGAACCCGTGCAATATCCTACATCCCAAAGGTGTTTTGCATCGTTCAATTCTAAAAATGAAAGGGAATTCAATCGGATGCTTCGTTTGGTAATCATCTTTGGCCGACCTTCCAAAATGTGAAAATCAGCCTCGTGAATGCCCAGTGTCCGTTTGATCTCCCTCTCCTGAATCAGAATCAAACAATTTGGATGTGCAAAATTCTCACCAACAACATCCTGCAATGAAATTTCAGTACAATATTGCTCTTCACCACCCAGTTTTGAACCAACAATCATCTTGTAATTATCAAAACCCGATTCCAACATTCTTGCAGCAATAGTAGCTGGTGTTTTTTTCTTATCGGTAAGAACACCAATGCATTTTTTGCCCCGAATCAACTCCTGATCCAAATTCACCCAATCTCTTCCAGTTAAGGTGCATATTGTCATTTCGCCATAGGCCAATTGAAACTCATGAGCCAATAGCTGCAAGCTGTTAAAATAAGGGTACACCTTCATTTTTGCATTAGGAAAACGACGTTTGATCGTATTTCCAATTCCAAAGAACAAGGGATCTCCCGAAGCAATCACCACAATGGGTTCATGAATCTGTTCATAAACCAGAAAACAGCCCTCTAATGGAACGACAACATCAATCCATTTTGCATTCTTGGGTAAATAGGAAGCGACCAATTCCCTGTGGCGCTTTCCCCCCGAGAAATAGTGATGATTTCGCAGCACTTCCTTCACCTCATCGGAAAGACTCACTTCCATTCGGTCCGGTATGCCAATGATGTAAAAATTAAACATCTCTTCCCGGTTTTAAATCATAAGCATCTTCCAAACTTAAAATAGCATTCACAATAGTTGCAGCCAATGTAGAACCACCTTTTCGTCCTTCTATTATCACAGCAGGTAAATCAGTAAAACTCTTCACCCTGTGTTTTGATTCTTTCACATTTACAAAACCTACCGGGGCTGCTATAATACCTGCTGGTTTAAAATCTTTACTTCTCATTAAATCAGTTAATTCAATCAATGCGGTTGGCGCATTACCAAATACATACAAAGCGTCGGGATGCTCCTCTATAGCCAGACGAATTCCAGCCTGACTACGGGTGATGCCATGCTTCTCAGACAATTCCATGGTACGGGGATCGTGTAAGTAGCATTTGATCTCGACTCCCATTCTCTCGCAGGCTTTCTTGCGAATTCCCGACTGAACCATAGTAACATCGGTAATAATAACACCTCCTTTTTGGAGGTATTCATTCAATTTTGGCGCTGCATTGTTCTGTACTTTCAAAATCTTAGCCAATTCAAAATCAGCAGATGTATGAATGCAATGCAAGAGCATCCATTTTGTCTCCAAAGGCAAATCCATTCCTTTTAATTCAGAAGCAATAGTTCGAAAACTTTCCTGCATAATCAATGGACCCGGTCTTCCCATTTGCACTTCTTTGGCGTAATATCCACGTGGCGTAATGAATCGATCACCTGAAATATAGGATTGTGAATTCCCTATAATCACCAGCGAGAACATGTCTACCATTTCAGGATCAAAATCACGTAGGTTTGTCAAGGTGATTTGTTCCTCGGCACGAGCCACCTGACGCACAATGGCAACGGGTGTAGTATCTTCTCTCTCTTCTAAAAACAATTCCCGTAGGCGATACAGTTGCCAATATCTCTTTTTGCTTTTCGGGTTGTAAATTGCAGTTACAAAATCACCCATAGCAGCAGCTTTAATGCGTTTTTCAATCAGAGCATAGCTTGTTAATAAATCCGATAAGGAAAGAATAACCAAATCGTGACTTAACGGCGCACCCAATTTTGCCGCCGCCGCCTGAAAAGCAGAAATTCCAGGAATAACTTTCAATTCCACTTTCGATTGCGTTTTCTCAGCCATTTCGAAAACAAGCGAAGCCATTCCGTAAATCCCAGCATCACCCGAGCTGATGACAACAACATCTTTTCCTTGTTCGGCCAGTTCAAAAGCTTTTTCGGCACGCTGCACTTCTTGACGCATTCCTGTATCCAAGCATTCTGTTCCTTCTTTCAGGAATGATTCTATGAATTGGAAATAATATTTGTATCCTATCACCACATCAGCTTCTCTTATCGCATCTATTGCCGGATTTAAAAATAGATCCGGACTTCCTGGCCCAAGGCCTGCAACGGTTATTTTCCCTAGTATATTTGGCATGGTATTTTATTTGTTTCCGTAAAAAATTAAAATGGCGAAGTATGGAATTTTTCTGTCCTTCAAGCGGTCCATATCAGTGCAGGTAAACTGCTTTTGGGTTCCTAAATATTCGCCATAAAAGAACTTCAAATCACGATTTTGGATGAACTCTTTTATCCAATCACGAACCTTTGATATTTTCATCAACACCACGGTTTGGTTTTGCTCCAGAAGAGATTTCAGTTCCTCCTCATTTTCCAGATCAGGAGCTATTAATAATTTATCGTTCTGAGTTGCCAATGGCAATTTTCCTGCTGATCCACCCAAAATAAAAGCCGGAACTCCCGGAATCATCTCAAAGTCAATGCTGTTTCTCTTAAAATCATCCAGCAAATAGGAAAATGTGCTGAAAAAAGAGATATCCCCTTCGCTCACAACCGATATCTGTTTGCCCTCTTCCACATCCTTCTGCACTTTTAAAAACAAGTCTGCATATGCTTTCACCGCATGTGATCGATCTTTACTCATCGGTACATTAATAGGAATAAATTTGTTCTCCGCTACATCCAGTTGTTTCAAAATCACCAAGGAAAAACTATCCTGATTTCCTTTTGATGATTGCGTTTCCGGATAGTAAATCTTCTCCGATTTTTTCAGACAATTCAAGGCTTTAACTGTTATCAAGTCCGGATCTCCCGGTCCCAAAGCCACACCAAACACTTTTCCGCTCATATCTTTTATCTCCTATTACATTTAATGATGATGATGTCCGTGATCATGACAATGCCCATGATCGTATCCGTGATGATGGTGATGTGGTTCCACTCCAGTTAAATCAGTGCTCATTATTAAATCAACTTTTCCGTCTAACACTTCTTGTAATCTTGTATTCAATACCTCAAACAATCCATTCGTATCCCCTAACAAGGGTGCAATTGTGATGTTCTTATCCGGATTTTCTTTTGCAAAAACAGCCATTGTTTCATATGCTTTATCCATGTAAACTCCAGGAAAAAATACAAAAGGCAACATCACAATATTTTTGAATGGCAAAACCTTCAACCAATCCAATACAACTGGCAATGCAGGATAAGTCATGCTGCTTGTGTAAGCATTAATTGCAAAAGGATAGTTGTGTTTTTCCTGAATCAAACGGGTCATCTTCGCCAAATCTCCATTGGCCTCCGCTTTGGAAGCTCCAATTCCCAGTCCCAGAAATGCAGTCTCGTCGCTCTTCCAGTCCTTATCTTTAAGAGTTTCATTTATTAGCTGCACTCCGTACTCAACCATTTCATCACATACTCCGATGTAATTGGCCAACTTAATTTTCACATTGTACTTCTCATGAAAACCATTTAAGGCATAAGGAATATCTCTCTGCATGTGTACTCCGGTAAATAAAAAAACTGGAATAGCAATAATCTCGATTACTCCTTTTTCAACCAATCGCTTCACTGCAGTTTCGAAATCTGGTTCTGAAAGTTCCAAAAATCCATATTCTACCTCATAATCGATAGTTTCAGCCGCAAATCGCTCTGCAAACTCTTGAAAAGCTTTCGCGCCTCTTTCTTTGCGGGTTCCATGACCACATATTAAAATTCCTTTTCTGTTCATAGCTAACAAATTTCTGTTTCGGCCATTTGATTGATCAATGGTGATAATTGTTCTGAATAAGCGACTACTTCCCCAACAATAAAGATGCCGGGTGGTTTAAAATCATATTTCTCCATCTTTCCCACAATATTTCCTAGAACTCCTTTTAGCACTTCCTGTTCCGGCAGAGTCCCCCAACGAATTATTGCAACAGGTGTCTCCGGTTTCCTGCCATTTGCTATCAGATTACGCACAATTCGTGGAGTCTGAGTAACCCCCATGTAAAAAACAAGCGTATCAATGCCCGTAGAAATCTTATCCCACTTAATTTCTGT
>JAQBBZ010000169.1:0-3673 GCA_032125735.1 Labilibaculum sp. | reverse complement strand
CTCCTTTTTCTTCAAAAAGAAAATGACCGAAATAATAAGGGCTTTCTACTGAACTACGGTTATAATCCAATAAATCTTGTAGAAACACATCTATATGTGTCTTTGTATTTTTATTTTTTTCATCAGATGGGGTTTCCCAAGAATAAGCACGTTGATAAGTAGGAACAAAAATTTTGTTTCCAGCTAACATTCTATTTACCGTTGTTGATGCTTCCATATAAATAAACTCTCATTAAAATTCCTTAATAATACAAGGGGGCTTCGCCCCATTGTATTATACTAAATGCGTCTTTCGCTTATTTTTTTAAAATTCTTATCATAAACTCCTAAGTAGTTGTTTTTTACGAAGTTAATAGACGTACCCGCCGCACTTTTAAAATCACCAACTTGTGGCGAATGAATTTCCTTAATTTTTCTAAAATTTTCATCGTAAGTTGCAAAGTAATTATTCTTCGAAAAAATCATAAAATCCATTCCAATACCGCAAAATTCTCCAACTTGTGGTGAATGAATTTCTTTAATCTTTTTACCATTACCATCAAAAGCTTGATAGTAATTGTTTTTTAATTGAACATCTGAAATTGCCATATTATTAGCTCATATTTTTATTTGCCTACTCTGTTTAGTTTTCGGCGACCCTATTTTCTTTAAGTTTGATTAATTACTGTGACAAATACAATTTTATCGAACAATAAAATCTTGCCTAATGAATTGAATTATTAAATACGGGAGTTCATTTTGCATTGGCTCTAACGTATTGAGCTAAAAACAGTAGCCGCCCAATCACAATATTAATTAATAGAACTCATCCCCTTGTTTTAATTTTTTGAGCGTGGGTTTTTAAAATCACTTAATGTTCACTATTAATTTTATCCAATTCAGCGAGATGCTTTTCTGTAGAGTATATATTAACTATGAACATTGAATCGTCAAAGAGAACATATTTAGAATGTATTAACGGACACTCATAAGTCCACGTGTCGACAGTTTTAATATTGATTGGAACTTTATATTCATTAAATACACCATAATCGTCTCTAGATATATTATTCAATACAGATAAACGTTCCCAGTTCCTAAGAGCTGATTTCTTATTAACTACATATTCATAACCTTCTAATTCACCAACAAGCATGAATTTTCCATTAGAATATACAATAAACTTAATCCCTTGCATGCTATGTGATGGTCCAAGGAATAAGCCACCTCCACGCCCATCTATTATTTTCTCTTTACGGAATAAACGATTAATTTTCTTTATAGAAAACGTCTTCTTATTATAATCAATTCTGAAACAATGAAAAAACATTTTATAAAATTCATTCATAATAACATGCGTTTTGTGTGTTTTAAGTTATTCAAAATGCCACCATATATAGATGGTGGCATGATTGATAGTAAAAAAAGAACACACAAATGGCTTGAAAAGCCAAAGAGCGTGGGCAAAATTAAAACTTGATTCAATATTTATTAAAAGCACAAAACAGCTATTGATTTTAGCTTTTGTTTACCAACATGTGCTTTTATTTAAAATTTCAAACACTTCAACAACAGTCAAAATAAAATAAGAAGTATTGTTGGTAACTTATTTATATGTGCACCTCTTTCAATTTTACAAGGCCAAACTTAGCAAATTATAATCAATACTTCGTCGCTATTTATAAAGTTTGTATCTGCAACAAGGTATTGAATGAAAAATTGAAGCGAGCGCTGCTGAATATTCAACCATAAATAGTTTTACACCTGCTATTATTCATCGGAATTGTACCGCTGAGTGCTAAAACAAACGATTCCTCTTCGGAATGGGGCAAGTGAAGGACAAATTGGCAGATTTCCGATCAGAAATGAACTTCTTACATCAAAATTGAACGTTTTCTCTTCGGCAATGAGCGATTTGAATGTAATTGTGAGCAATTCTGATGTGAAATGGACGATTTGAATGTAATTGTGATCAAATTCTCTTCGGCGGTCTTCGTTTTAATGCAAATTCGGATATTTCCTCATAATTAAGAGCTTATAAGCATGCCAAACTGTCCATTTTCTCTTCGGCAATGCAAATATGAGTTCATTTTTGGCTTTTTCTCTTGAGTAAAGGCTGCAAGCAATGTGAAAATCGATCTTTTTAAATGAAATGATCAATAATACATCTCAAAAACAGGTTTTGCCGACAAGTCGAGACTGAAATTGGAGGAAATCTGGCTACATACCCACAAAAGTTACACATAAACGATCGTTAAACACACCTGCATATTTCATTTTACTATATCCTGACACAAAATAACTAAAAAAAATAAGTAGCTGAAAAGCCCGAAGCTGTTGCAAATTTATAAAAACACATAAAGACACATCATAATATTTTTTCAAAAAGTACGCTTACTGTTATATTGATTTTGTAGATTAGCTCTCGATAGCCCAAAAATATCAAATACAATACATTTTTAACCCCGAAGCCCTGCACGGATTTATACCCAGCCAGCAAAGGCTTCCCTAAAATTCATACGAGAAATGAAATTAACTTATTATCATTATTGCGACAGCAATGAAATCAGCACAAGCACAAGCATTCTTCTTGGTGAGTTGGCTAAAAAAGATTGGTCGGCCGACCAAATATTGAGCCGCATTATTACAAGTTTGGAAACGGAAAATAAAGATCTTATTAAGTCGATAAAGTACAGTCATAGCGGTGCTCTGGCTGAGAACCTTAGATCTGAAGATGAGATTGCCGACAATGATTTTGTTTGCTTCAAGCAGTTTGTAAAGGCAAATACCTATTTGCCCGATGCGAAAAAAGCGCAGGATGCTATTGATGTTTGGGGCTTACTAAGGTCGAATAATTTAAATCTTCACAAACAGAGTTGCGAGAAACAATTGACATTGAGCAATTCGTTGCTGGGGAATTTAGACAGTGAGAAATTTAAGGCCAAAATTGCCAATTTAATTGCTGTTGCACCCAGACTTGAAAAGTTTAGGCAATCGACCTCTGGTTTGGAATTGGCTTACTCGAAAATGATGGAGGTAAATGCCGGCAAAGAGGATATTATGGCTCCTTCGGCCTTAAAAAATGAGGTAAGAAGAATTGTGAACGAAAGCTTACTGCCTCATCTCGAAAATGCGGCCAAGGCAATGCCCGAAATCTATCAGGAAATTCTGAATGTAATTACCGAGACCATCGAGGCCGTGAATGCTAAGGCACGTGTCCGCAAAATCATAAGATCGAAAGCAGAAACCGAAGAGATACCTGCAGAATAGAAACAATGGGCTATAGAGATAATAAAGAGCAATTTCCGATTGGGAGATTTGCTCTTTTTTTTTGAAAGCTTGCCTTGTTGGGTTCGGATGCTCAACACCCCTCCGCCTGTCGCTCCCGCAGGGAGAAAGCAAGAAAGGATATGGTTCGTGTTTTCCTTTGTGTCCTTCGTGATGTACTTGGTATGCTTTGTGGTTAAACTTTTTTATGAATCGCATTGCAATTTCGTCGCATGCCAAAACGCCTCTTTTATCCAAATTTTTACGTGCGACAATTACACGTTACTTCTAACATCCTGGGGTGACACTCGCTTCGCTCATTTTACCCCAGGCTATTGATGTTCGAGCCCTTCAGGCTCAATAATCGCAAGAAAGGAAGAATTCCAGAAACGAAATAGTAGTCGTTCTTTTCTTTGTGTTCTTCGTG
>JAQBBZ010000168.1:0-14287 GCA_032125735.1 Labilibaculum sp. | reverse complement strand
TGTTACAACAAAACAATACTATGCCCGGCAGATGGAGAAGTTGTAAATATTTTGGATGGTGTTCCTGATAACAAAATTGGACAGGTAAATTTAGAACAGAATTGGGGTAACAGCTTGGTGATTCGTCACGATTACGGTTTTTACTCGCAATTAAGTCATTTTAAAGAAGAAAGTTTTAAAGTGAAAAAGGGTGATATGGTGAAAAAAGGTGAGGTGTTAGGCATCTGTGGAAATTCCGGCAGATCGCCCTACCCTCATCTTCATTTTCAATTTCAGGTCACACCCTATATTGGATCTGCAACTATTGATGTAGCACTTCCACATTATATTGAGCGTAAGGAAAATGATTTACGCTTAACGTCGTATTCTAGACCAATGCAAAACAACAAACTCTTACGAGGAGAAACTCATCCTCTTCTCTCTCAGATATTTGGTTTTCAATCGGGACAAAAATTCACCTTATCGGTAGAATCAGAACTCGACTCAAAATTGTTGCTTTTAGAAAAAAACTGGGATTTCGAGGTGAAATCGGATGCAATTGGAACTACTTATATTCAATGCCTGAAAACAAATTCAAAAGCTTTTTTCAGTGTAGAGGCCAATGTATTGCAATTCCATAACTACCTTGGCAACAGACGGTCGCTACTTTACTATTTATATCTATCCTGCTATAAAGTTTATCTTGGATACTATCAAGACCTTACTATAGCTGCCGAAATTCCACCAAATCAAGTTTTCAAATCGAGCAGGCTTTTCCTGCAGGATTTCATCGCTCCCTTTTACATTTATTTGCGATCAGACTATCAATTAAAATATCAAAATAAAAAGGAAGGAATCAACTCCGAAAAAATTGAACTCACTTCTACCATTGTGTGTGGCGATTCCAATAAAAAAGAGCATCTAAGCTGTGAAATTAGAATAGAAAGTGGCGCTTCACTAAATATGATAATTAATAGAAATGGTAAACTAATAGAAATAAAATGTGGAAACATGCAAGCATATTAATTCTGGCTATTCTTCTTGGTCTATCGGCAAACTGCCAGAAAACACTTAGTGTTGCTCAGGTAGACAAAGAAAGCTTTGCCCTGTTCCAAAAAGGGCAATGGAAACAATTGATTCTTGAAGGTGAAAAAGCCAACAATCAAGGTATTGATTTTTATTATCTGCAATATCGTATGGCTATTGCTAATTACGAACTAAAAAGATACAGGAAATCCGCTAATCTTTTTCATAAGTTATACCTGCTAAACGGAGAAGATGCAATCATAAAAGAATATTTGTACTTCTCTTACCTTTTGGGTGGTCAGGAAAAAGATGCAGCACGCATCCAAAACAAATTAGCCCAGTCTACATCGGATAAATACAGCATCGGTAAAACAAAACTTGTTTCCGGTATCTATTCAGAAGTCAAACATGAAATATTAGATGATTATGCAATTGCTTCAGATCTATTGCAGGAACAGACTGTTCGCAAAGACTTTCTGCACTATAGTATTGGACTAAACCACCAGTTAGGAAATAGAGTCTCATTGTTCCATGCTTTTAGTCATGTTGATGTGAAGAATTCTATTGTAAGTGAAACCTACTTTTTCGACGAAGATCTTACCCAAAATCAGTATTACTTAAAAAGTTCCTTTCAATTGGATTGGGGAAGTCAATTGATCCTGGCCGGGCATTGGCTAACAACAAAAATACAAGGTGATCCTCTCACTACACAAAATGAAGTAGCCGTAATAGAATCACAAGTTAAAGCGGGAAATGGCCCAGGTGGCAGCGGAAATCAATCTGATCCGGTAATTACAAATTCTGGAGTAGAACTATACCCATATTCAATTAAACAAAATAGTTTCATTGCCTATGCTGGATTGCAACAAAAAATTTCAAATTTTCAACTTGAGTTAGGCTTATTGTATTCTACAATGAATAATGAAACCCGCTGGCAACAAGAAATTGCACTTCGATATTATCCATTGGGAAACACGAACTTATACTTTACCGGTAGTTTTACCAATCAAATGGAAAAAGAACAAACAAGTACATGGCTGAACCGAAAATACTGGAAAGCTGGTGCAGGTTTTCGACTGGCAAAAAATACCTGGGCAAGTGCTGGATATACTTTTGGTGATTTATACAATCAGGTCGAAAATCAGGGATATTCCGTTTTTAATGGCGTTAACCTTGTAAAAAACCGTAAGGAACTTAGCCTTTATCAGTATCTATTCAAAGGCAAACTAAACCTGTTCCTGATCTATCAAAATCAAAAAGAACAAAATAATTATACAATAAATGATGAGTTGAATAGTCAAAACATCAATGTCCAATCAATAACCGGAGGAATCAAATGGAACTTCTAAAAAAATCAAAACGCAATATCTTTTCGATTATATTCTTTATCCTGCTTAGCAATAATGCAATAGCTCAGGATTTTCAACCTACACGCCTGGCATTCGAAGAAAGCTACAAAAATGAAAAAGAAGGCGATTTCTCTCATGCCATTGATCAACTAAAAGCAGTATATGATCAGGATTCATATGAAATTAATTTACGTTTAGGCTGGCTCAACTATCAGGCTGGTTTGTTTAATGAATCCATTGCTCATTATCAGCGGGCACTTAATTTAAAACCTTACGCCGAAGAAGCAAAATTTGGTTTAGTATTACCCAAAGCCGCCATTGGAAAATGGGATGAAGTTGTAAATATCTACAAAGAAATTCTTAAGGTATCCCCCAACCAAACCGTTGCCAATTACCGCTTAGGTCTTATTTTTTATGGACGGGAAGACTATGAAAAAGCTCATCAGCACTTTAAAAAGGTCGTGGATTTATATCCTTTTGGATACGATGCACTTATTATGTTGGCATGGACCAATTATAGAATGGGTAAAAACAGAGAGGCTCTTATCTTATTTCAAAAAAGTCTGTGGTATTTCCCAAAAGATCCTTCTGCCTTAGAAGGGCTTAAGCTCTTAGGGCAGGTACAGGAAAGCTCTTCAGACTAAGAAAGACGATTTAATCCCATTTATTGTTTTCGATATCAATTTAGATTATGTACATTTAGTCGCACAACAACAAACACTAACAATCGAAAATAATGACAACTGATTTAATGATCGTTGAAATGGAAATAAGCATAAAAGCCTACGACATTGACGCAATGGGAATCGTAAGTAATATTGTATACATCAGATGGTTTGAAGATTTACGGCATTTTTTTTTAGAGAGGTATTTCCCGTATGAAGAAATGATTGCGACCAATATCTCTCCTATTTTAATAAAAACAGAAATAACATATAAAGTCCCCTTAACAATTCACGATCATCCGACAGGAACATGTAGAATTAAAAATCTGGGATCCAGCAAATGGGAAATGGATTTTGAGATATTTACGGGTGATGTAATTCATTGCAAAGGGAAACAGATAGGTTGCTTTTACAATTTGGAGAAAAAGAGACCGTCATTAGTTCCGGAACGTCTACTTGAAGCTTACGAAGAGGCTAAATTGCAAATGCATGGCGAATAATCCCGTGTGCCAATTTTCTTCTATAAAAGCCTGAAAATCTATGAGTGAAAGAGTAAAATACATTTCCGTTTTAAGAGGAATAAATGTAGGTGGCAAACGTAAAATTCTGATGGCAGATCTTAAAAAACTGTATGCGGAATTGGGGTTTACAAATTGTGTCAGCTACATACAAAGCGGAAATGTAATTTTCGAATACTCGGATAGTCAGAACAATGAGTTAGCTATTCTCATACAAAACACTATTGCTGAGAAATATGGTTTCGATGTACCTGTAATCGTGAGAACGCGAAACGAATGGGAACAATCAGTTCAGGCAAATCCGTATATCAAAACTCACAAAACAGAGAACCTTCATGTAAGCTTCCTCAATGAAAATCCAAAAGCAGAATTAAGTGAAGCAATTAGTGAGTTAAACTTTGAACCGGATCGTTTTCAAATTATCGATAAAGATGTATTTATTTACTGCCCGGGGCAGTATCACAAAACGAAACTCAGCAATCAGTTTTTTGAATCGAAACTAAAGCTAAAAGCCACAACTCGCAACTGGAATACTGTTCTAAAATTATTGGAACTATCGGCAGAATAGAATTCTGCCTTAAATAGTTGTTCAAATTGGCACTCATACATCCCGAAAATCACCCTTCTTATCGAAAAGTGAAAAAAAACAACAATTCTTCTTGTACCTATTTCTATTTTAGTTGTCTTAAACCAACACAAGCATAACTCAACAACATGAAAAGAAATTTATTGACTCTCCTGTTTTTACTGATGGGAATGGGATTATTTGCGCAGGAAGTACCTGTTACAAAAGCAAATTATGAATTGGCGGCTAAATTTTCCCCAAACCGATTAAAGAATATGGTCTACTCAACCAGCGTTAATCCTCACTGGTTAAAGAACGGTGAGAAATTTTGGTACAACTACAGAACCTCTGAAGGAAACTTCTACTATTTAGTTGATCCGATAAACAATTCAAAAAGCAAATTATTCGATGCGGTGAAAATGGCAGCGGACATGAGTCGTTTAACAGCAGATCCATTTGATGCTCAACACATGGATATCAGCAAATTGAAATTCATTAATGATGAAAAAACGATTCAATTTGAAGTGAAAAGTAAGCTTGTAGAAGAGGAAGAAAAAGACGAGGAAGACGGAGACAAGCAGGAAGAAAAGAAAGACGGAGAAGAAAAAGAAAAAAAGAAAGATAAAAAGAAAATGGTCGCCAAAGTATGGCATTTCGAATATCAAATTGCTTCTAAAAAGCTAGATCTGTTGGATGAGTTTGAAAAACCATTGGAACAAAAAGATTGGGCATCGGTAGCTCCAAATCAGGAATATGTGATTTTTGCCAAGCACCACAACTTGTACTGGATGGATGCTGAAAACTATAAGAAAGCTCAAAAAAATGA
Organism: Labilibaculum sp.; assembly: GCA_032125735.1. Classification (GTDB taxonomy): domain Bacteria; phylum Bacteroidota; class Bacteroidia; order Bacteroidales; family Marinifilaceae; genus Labilibaculum. The sequence continues at coordinate 9,359 of JAQBBZ010000168.1, read as the reverse complement.
AAAAGATTCTACCATTATAGAACATGAACTAACTACTGATGGTGTAGAATATTATAGCTATGGCAGTGGTACGAATGGCAAAACCAATAAAGAAATAGAGGAAGAGAAAGACAAACGCAAAGAAACCTATGTGACTTTCTCTGCAGACTCAAAAAAGTTTGCATTAACCAGAGAAGATGAGCGCGAAGTGAAAGATCTTTGGGTAATTAACTCGGTAGCTTCTCCCCGACCCACTTTAGAAAGCTACAAATATCATATGCCAGGAGAAAAAGAAGCTCCACAATATGTAATTCTAATTTTCGATTGGGAAAGTAAAGAATCTGTAAAAGTAAAAGCGGCAGCTTTCAAGGATCAGTCTCTTTCAATTCTAAGAGCTCCAGGAAAGAAAATGGATGCTGATGATGATTTGAAATTTTCAAAGTGGTTATCTGCTGACAGCAATGTTTTGTACTTTAAACGTCAGAGTCGCGACATGAAACGCGTTGATATCTGTACCGCAAATACTTCAACGGGTGAAGTTAAAGTATTGATTGAAGAACGTTTAAACACCTATATCGAAACCAAACCAATTGGTTTTGTAAATAATGGAAAAGAATTAATTCATTGGTCAGAGCGTGATGGTTGGGCACATTTTTATCTGTACGATGGAGAAGGAAACCTGAAGAACCAAATTACATCAGGCTCATGGCACTGTGAAGAAATTCAAGGAATAGATGAAAAGAACAGAGTTCTTTATTTTACTGGAAATGCTCGCGAAAATGGTGAAGATCCATATTTCACACATCTTTATAGCGTAAATTTTGATGGATCCGGATTAAAGCTTCTGAATAAAGGAGATTTCTCGCACGATGTGAGCTTAAACGATCAAAACAATTACTTTGTAAACAACTCATCAAGAGTAAATACCGCTCCTGTTTCGGCTCTATATAATGCCAAAGGAAGTAAGTTAATGGATTTGGAAACAACTGATTTATCGAGATTATTCGAGGCTGGTTACCAATTCCCTGAACCTTTTAAGGTAAAAGCTGGTGACGGTATTACCGATATTTATGGAGTAATGTACAAGCCTTTCGATTTTGATCCGAACAAAAAATATCCAATACTAACCTACGTTTATCCTGGTCCACAAACCGAGGCTGTTTACAAGAGTTTTTCTACCCGCATGGACAGAGCCGATCGCATGGCTCAATTAGGATTTATTGTGGTTACAATTGGTAACAGAGGTGGTCACCCTGCCCGCTCGAAATGGTATCACAATTACGGCTATGGCAACCTAAGAGATTATGGTTTAGAAGATAAGAAAGTTGGTTTGGAACAATTAGCGAACCGATTTAGCTTTATCGATATCAGCAAAGTTGGAATTTTTGGTCATTCTGGTGGTGGATTCATGTCTACAGCGGCAATGTTGATTTACCCTGATTTCTTTAAAGTAGCAGTTTCTGCTGCTGGAAACCACGACAATAACATTTACAATCGCTGGTGGAGTGAAACTCATCACGGTGTAAAAGAGGAAATATCTGAAAAAGGAGATACCACTTTCACCTATAAAATTGACGACAATCCAAGTTTAGCGAAAAACCTAAAAGGAAAGCTAATGCTTGTAACCGGTGATATTGATAACAATGTGCATCCAGGAAATACAATTAGAATGGCCAATGCCTTGATTAAAGCCAACAAACGATTCGATTTCTTCGTTTATCCTGGTCAGCGTCATGGATTTGGTGACATGAGCGAATACTCATTCTGGCTACGAGGTGAATATTTCTGCAAGTATTTACTTGGCGATTACCGAAGCAGTGCCGATTATGTAGAAATGCAAAATGATAATCCTAGAAAATAGAAATTACATTATAAACGATACAAAATGAACAATACATTACGAATACTACTATTTTCACTTTTCGGAATTGGTAATATATTACTTTTAATCAGCAGAAAATTTAATGATCAATTCACAGATTTCGAATTGGGATTTCTTGAAGGTTTATCTGTTGTATGTATTCTTACCGGTGCAATTTACCTGACATGGTGTGCCTTTAAAAAGCAAAACCCGATAAAACAACGGGTTAAAAGTTAATAAATAACCTGGAAGTTAATAATAGACAAAAATCCCGGTATGCATTTGCATATCGGGATTTTTTCATGAATTGAATTAATAGTTCTGTAAACGAAATGAGCTCTGTTAGGTCGCAAAACAAGATAGCTCTCTGATAAGAATCAGTACGTACGACGATTTTCAAAATAGTAATCTTTTTCAAAAAAATATGCGAGTCCGCTGGACTCTAAAAACCTCCTGATTCAAAATACTTAACTTCTAATTCGATCACAAAACTCTCTTAAAATTCGCTCTGTTGATTTAAAATCAAGACATTCATCAGTAACCGAAACACCATATTTTAATTCAGAGATGTCTTCGGGAATACTTTGTTTGCCAAAATTCAGATGACTTTCAATCATAAATCCCATAATGGATTTATTTCCATTGGCAATTTGCTCAGCCAAACTCGACAGCACAATTTCTTGTTTACCCGCCTCTTTATAACAATTAGCATGACTACAATCCACCATTATTCTTGGCACAATTTGCAAGTCAGACAATTTTTTTTCAATTGCGGCAATGTATTGAGGTTCAAAATTTGGTTTCTTACCTCCTCGAAGTATAATATGAGTATTTGGATTTCCTAAAGTATGAATCACAGCCACCTGACCATCAGGATTGATACTCACAAAATTATGAGGAGCAGCAACAGCCTGTATAGCATTTATGGCAATATCAATATTCCCATCGGTACCGTTTTTAAAGCCTACAACCGAAGACAAGCCACTAGACATGTTACGGTGACTTTGCGATTCGGTAGTTCGGGCACCAATTGCTGTCCACGAAAAAAGATCCTGAATATACTGAGGAGTTACAATATCCAATGCTTCACCGGCAGCTGGCAGTCCAAGTTCTGCAATATACAGCAGAAGCTCCCGTGCTTGCTTTAAACCATCCTGAATCCTGCAAGAATTATCCATATAAGGATCATTCACCAAACCCTTCCATCCCACTGTTGTTCTGGGTTTTTCAAAATAAACCCGCATGACTATAAACAAATCATCTTTTAAATCATCGGCCAGTGCTTTCAATTTTTGAGCATACTCTTTTGCCGACTTAATATCATGAATAGAACAAGGTCCAACTACCGCTAGAATTCTTTTGTCACTGCCATTTAAAATATTTTTAATAGTTGCTTGTCCCTTATAAACTGTTTCTATGTGCTTCTCGCTAAGCGGATATAATTCCTTTAATTCTGTTGGGGTAATAATAGACTGCTCTGCACTTACATTCAGATTCTCTATTCTCGGGTCCATCATACTTTTTGCTCTTATTGATTTTAATATAAATCGTACTTCTTCCAGTACAGCTTGTGAAATTAAGTTTTATTTTTTTTAAAAGAAATTTTAGCCTGTACAATATAAGTACTACCACCAAAATCTAAGAAAATAGATAATTAACTCTTTACGGAAATTACCAGGTTCATATTTTAAAACACAAAAACAATCAAGCTCTTCACAGCTTATTAAAAATTTATATCAAATCTAAACAAGTAAAACCTTTCTTCAAAAACCCAATAATTCCAAGCCCCCAACTTCGAATCAATAACATAAACATATCAAAATCAGTAACAAAACAAGAAAATAGCAAACAATAAATCTCCAGATATGGATATAATTCTTTAAATTAGATAATTAACAAAAGAAAGCTGAAAGTTTGATATTACTTTTTCTTTTACAGATTGAATTTGAATCATTTAACATCTTATAAACACACACTTAATTCAAATAAATCATGGCCAAAATTGTCGTCTTAGGAGCAGGTATTTCCGGACATACCGCTGCCGCCTTTATCAGAAAAAAACTGGGCAAACAACACGAAGTCGTAGTGGTTTCCCCAGGCAGTTATTACCAGTGGATTCCATCAAATATATGGGTTGGTGTCGGGCAAATGAGTGTTGATCAGGTTCGGTTTAAGCTAAAGAAAGTATACGACAAATGGAAAATTGACTTTAAACAAGCCAAAGCTATTTCCATTCATCCCGAAGGAAATCAAGAAAGTACCAAAGGGTTTGTAAGCATTGAATACACCGATCCAGAGAAAATTGGAGAAACAGAACAAGTTGACTACGATTTCTTAGTAAACGCCACTGGCCCTAAACTAAATTTTGAAGGCACCCCAGGCTTAGGTCCTGGTAAAAATACAGAATCGGTTTGCTCCTGCGATCATGCCATACATGCTTGGGAAAAACTACAAGTTTGCTTTAAGAAAATGGAAGCTGGTGAAAAACAAACATTTCTAATTGGAACAGGACATTCCATGGCCACCTGTCAAGGTGCCGCATTCGAATATATTTTAAATGTTTCTTACGAAATCCGAAAACGAAAATTAGAGCATTTAGCAGATATTATTTGGATCACTAATGAATACGAATTGGGCGATTTTGGAATGGGAGGTGCGTTCATAAAACGAGGTGGTTACATCACATCAACCAAAGTATTTGCCGAATCATTCTTGATTGAAAATGGAATCAGATGGATTAAACGAGCAGGTGTTTATGAAATTGAGCCTGGTAAAGCAAATTATGAGACTCTCGATGGGAAAAAAAATTCTGTTGAATTCGATTTCTCGATGTTGATTCCTGGTTTTTCGGGTGTGGGTTTAAAAGCCTTCGATAAAAATAACGAAGACATCACCTCCACTATTTTTGCACCAAACGGATTCACCAAAGTTGATGCCGATTATACACCAAAAGATTTTGAGGAATGGAAAGCTGCAGATTGGCCGGAAACCTATCGCAATCCAACTTATTCAAACATATTTGCCCCGGGCATTGCATTTGCTCCTCCTCACTCCATTTCGAAACCCATGAAGAGCAAAAACGGAACCGCTATTTTTCCTGCTCCCCCCCGAACAGGAATGCCATCGGGTGTATCCGGTAAAATTGTAGCCTTAAACATTGTTAATTTGGTGAAAAAAGGGGAACACAAATTAAAACACAGAGCTTCGATGGCGAAAATGGGCGCTGCATGCGTTGTGTCTGCAGGATTTGGAATGACCAAAGGATCGGCTGCAACCATGACCGTTTTTCCAATTGTTCAGGATTGGGATAAATATCCCGAATGGGGCCGTAGTATAAAATATACTATGGGAGAACCTGGCTTAGCAGGTCATTGGCTAAAATGGACAATGCATTATATGTTCCTGCACAAAGCAAAAGGCTACCCATTTTGGTGGTTGTTACCCGAGTAATACCGATTGGTGTTTCATATGAGCCATAAATTCGCAAGCTCATCTACAGCTCAACTCAACATTCATCGGCATTATACCATTTTGCTTTATAGCTCAAACTGTAGTCAATTTGGTATAAAATGTAAAAAAAATCGAATTTGTTATAACAAATATATCATGAGCAATACTAAAAGAAGAGGCTATTATGAAGAAGCCTACCCTCCTATGCCAACCAAAACCACTAAATTTTGGCGCAAAGAAATCTTCTATCAAACCTATCGATTCATCGTACTTAATATTAAAATTATCCGGATTGTGGTAATGGGACATTCTTAGTGAATGAAAAAACAAAATGGGAAATTTACAGCTTGTAAGTTTCCCATTTACTTACCATTAAATAGCAGACCTGCGAAATACTTATTAGCTCAAGAAGAATATCTCTCGAATACCCCCAATCGTAAAAATCCCATGGATATTTGTATTGCGGGATTATTTTCTATTATCACCACTAGTAAAGTAAAATCAGTATGGTGAGCAACACCCTTGATCTACAAAATGTAATTGTTTTTATGCGTCCCCACTTAAATTTTTACCCAAAGAGACATAATTTTCACGATTATTTTCAACTTTGCAAAAACTAATAATTATGGTGATAGACAAAATTGAAAACTCACAGCTTTACTCTGGGTTAAGTGAGAGGATTGCCAAGGCATTGGCATACATAAACAGTACAGATCTGTTGAACACAGAAGTGGGAAAATATGAAATTGACGGGGAGAATGTTTTTGCTCTAGTTCAGGAGTACGACACAAAAAATCTGAACGATTGCAAATTGGAAAGTCATTTCGAACACATCGACATTCAGTATGTAATTTCTGGAACAGAAAATATGGGCATAAGTATTTTAAATGATCAGATTCCTCATACTGTTAATATGGAGAAAGATGTTGCTTTTTATAAAAATGAATCCGTTCAATTTAAACTAACACAAGGAATGTTTGCTATCCTTTTTCCAAATGATCTTCATTGTCCTTGCATTAAAAATGGTGAGAATTCAAAAGTGAAAAAACTCGTAATTAAAATTCACATCTAATTTGACAAAACACAAACAGCAAAGCTGGGATATATTCTCAGCTTGCTGCTTCTTCATCTAAGTTTTTCAAATCACGTCTATTTCCCTCCTTAAAAACTCAACCAACAACAAATCCTCATCACCCCCAACTACATAATTATCTGACTTGCAATCCTTTTTATAGTGCCATACACAAATAATATTCTTAAATTTAGTCTAGCACATTAAAAATCACTTAACTAACACAAATTTAAGAGCACTAACTAAATAGGAATTCAAGCTCATTATGCTCTGTTCCTTTGTAACTCGAGATAATTATTGTCTAACTAAAACCCAAAATGTCATGAAAAAATTAAGCTTACTTGTTGTACTCTTCTCATTCTTATTGGTGGCCTGTGCCGATAAAAAGCCAAAAACCGAAAAAGTTGAAGAAACAACAGAAATGGAAAATCAGCAAATTGATACAATGATTATTGATTCGCTTGCGACTGAATTGGAAAACACAAAAGATGATATTGAAGAAGCCGGTAAAGAGGTTGATCAATTGTTAGAGGAATTATAATCGTAAAAAACAGCTATGAATAAGTTTATTATAAGTTTGCTGTCCTTGTGTATCATGATGTGCACCAGCCAGGCATTAATGGCCCAAAAAGGATTGGAAAAAAAAGGAAAAGAAAAAATCGAAAAAGAACATAAATCTCAAAAGGATTCCATTCAAAAGGGAATGAAAGACAAAAAGGAGAAATTCAAAGAAAAGGGTGAAGCCAATATGGACAGCATGAAGGTCCACAAAGAAAAACATCAGGAAAAATACAAGGATGCCAAAGAATCGATGGAGTCGAAAAAAGAAGGAATGATGGGCGAAAGAGATTCCCTGAAATCTGAAATGAAAGAAAAAGGACATGCTTATGGCCAGGATAAAGAACTGGAAGGCAAAGAATTTGGACAAAAAAGAGCAGAACAAGCAAAAATGTACCGGGAAAAACGCCGTAAAGAATTAGACGAAACGGTAAGTAAATCGGATGATCGAATAAAACTTGCCAAGGAAAAGATCAAGAATGCAAAGGAAAACTTAGAGAAAGAAAAAAACGAAGGCAAGACTACCAAAGAGATGTATCAGGAAAAATTAGAAAGAATTAAAAAAGCTGAAAACAGTGTAAAAGCTTTGGAAGAAAAAGTGGAAAAAGCGAAAATAAAAGAAGAATAAAAGGGAATCTAAATTGATATAAGCTCTGCTTAGTACAAAATGTACTAAGCAGAGTTTTTTTGCTGTCTAGAAAAATCTATTAATATCAACCTCCTTAGTTAATGGATAATCGTTAACCGAAAGAAAACGAACCATTTCGCGGGCAAAATAAGGTGCCAACATAACTCCTTTTGTGCCCAAACCATTAAAAATGGCAACATGCTTGTGCATTGGGTGAGTTCCTAAAACCGGACGACGATCGGCTACCGTTGGGCGAATACCTGCCCAATGATTACGTACAGTGTATGGTAACGAAATTAAATTATCCAAGCGAGCTAACATATCCGTTCTTGCTGCAATGGTAATTTCCTCATTATAGCTTTTCCAATCGTAAGTAGAACCGACCTTAAAGCGATGCTTACCAATAGGCATTACAAATAAATTTTTGTTTATGATATAATCTTCAGGCAATTCTTTGCATTCTATTTCTAATACCTCGCCCTTAGTTGGATTAAAGCTCAGGTTCTTAAAAAATGGATTTTCAGTAGCATAATGTCCTTCACAAAAAACAATCGTCTCAGCAGAAATTCCATGCCAGGTAATCTCACCATCTATAAATCCTACATCTTTATAATCAAAATTCGAATCAATTAACAATCCTTTTGATTTAAAAAACTTCCGCATTTTTTTCAGCAATTTTTCCAGATGCACATAACCCGAATTGGTTACCCGTCCGTAAGCTTTAAAATCCTTAATCCCCTTACCTATCGAATTGCTTCCAAGCCCAACAATATAATCGGAGAAATGGCCTTCTTCAATTCGATCTTCCCACATTTTAGTTTCATTATCCGCTAAGGGCTTAATGATATCCATAGGAAACAAAAACTGATCGCCCAAATCATTCTCCAAATCCTGATACACTTTCGTCATAACAGGTAAAACATCATCCACCATCCAACTCTTGGTGAGTCGTTTAAAAACAAGAGGATTATACATTCCTGCAGCAACATCAGAAGCCCTACTTTTATCCGGACACGATACAATCGTAAAATTGAGTCCTGCTTTATACATTTCATATGCAAGCAATGATCCCGCTATTCCCTGCCCCACAATCAGAAATTTCTTTTCCATAAATTAGTGTTAAATGATTCTGTAAACCTAGCAATTTCAGACTAATAAGTCTTATTTACGCCTCGTGATTTGAATTGTTACTTGTTTGAATGTAAAAAACCATTACTTTTGCAATGTTTATTAATTCTAAATTAGAATAACGAGATGCTGCTTCACAATAAACTTAGCAAAGAAGAACTAAAGAAACAACTTGAAAACGAAATCTTTAACAGAAAAACGTTTTCTTTTTACCGATATGTGATTATTGATAATCCACAAGAGTTTCGTGATCAATTGTATCAGAAATGGTTTGAATTAGACTGTAAGGGAAGAATATACATTGCCCGTGAAGGGATTAATGCGCAAATGAGCGTACCGGAACACCATCTGGAAGAGTTCTTTTTATTCTTAAATAGTTTGACCGAACTGCAGGATATGCCTATAAAATGGGCTGTTGAAGATGATGGTAAATCGTTTTACAAACTAATAGTAAAACTGCGCCCAAAAATTGTTGCCGACGGATTGGATGATAATGCCTTTGATGTAACCAATGTAGGAAATCACCTCTCTCCTGTTGAGTTTCACGAGCAGGTAAGCAGGCCCGATACCATCGTGGTGGATATGCGCAACCATTACGAAAGTGAAGTGGGACATTTCGATAATGCAATTTGCCCCGATGCAGATACTTTTCGCGAGTAATTAGACCTTGTTGTTGATGATTT
>JAQBBZ010000167.1:0-3268 GCA_032125735.1 Labilibaculum sp. | reverse complement strand
TAACCTACAGCTGATGGCATACGACCTAATAAAGCAGATACTTCAGAACCAGCTTGTGTAAAACGGAAAATATTATCGATAAATAATAAAACATCTTGTTTATTTACATCTCGGAAATATTCAGCCATTGTTAAAGCAGTTAAACCTACACGCATACGTGCTCCCGGAGGCTCATTCATTTGACCATATACTAAAGCTACTTTAGATTCAGCGAAATTATTAGAATTAATTACACCTGATTCTTTCATTTCTTCGTATAAATCATTACCTTCACGTGTTCGCTCACCTACACCACCGAAAACTGATACACCACCGTGTGCTTTAGCAATATTGTTAGTAAACTAAGTGGATCATTCGATCAACACTCGTCTTTCGATCCGGACGTGAAAGTTTCCCTTCATCCGGCTCTCGGTCTAAAACCCAACTACGGAAAGCAAGTTATTAAATTTATAGATTTAATAAGCTTTTGGACACAGATTTTTCAGAGAGACTCTTTTGGACATGACAGTGTCTATGAAGAGCTTGTAAATTGATATATTTATCAGAACCATCTTTAGATCTTGGTATAATATGATCGACTTCGATATTATCCATTGGAGTAAAACTTTCTTTACACCATATACAGCACCCGTTTTGGATTCTAATTAATTTAGAAATTCTGTGACTGAACCCAGAGTATTTTTCTGTCCGTTGCGCCCAATATAAATGATTTCCATCATACGGGGATGCATTACCTTTAATTTTTACATGTTGTGACGATCCAACCCATACGATTTTTGGTAAGAAATTTTCTTTCACAACCCCATTTTTAGTAATGGTTTTTCCAGTTAATATCCAGTTGTTTTTATAATCCCTTCCTCTAAAACAATAAGTATTACCTTCCGGAAAATATTTACGTTTTAAATTTGTTCGGGATCTCAATCCTTTTGATTTTCTTCGGAATACCCAGGCTCTTATCTGTTGAAAGATACTATGATCCATCTGAGAAAAGTCTTTGTTGCATTCTGAATAACGAAAATAATTGGCCCAACCGATTATTCGACTCGATAATAAATTGATTAAAGAATAACTAGAAACAGATCTATTTTCCTGAATTAATTTACGAATGCGTAGCATAATTCGTTTTTTACTAGATCTTGAAGGATGAATTTTGACTTTATATTTATACCCTTCTTTTGACTGACTTTTGATTGAAATAATTTGGAAACCTAGAAACTCAAAACCTTCTGTTGAGTTTACTATCCTCGTTTTTGCCTTTGATAGTTCTAACCCCACCTCACTGTCTAACCATGTTGCAACTTGTTTTTCGATTTGTTCGATATCAACAAGTTCAGGAGCAGTTATGATAAAATCATCTGCATATCTAGAGAATCCAATGGCAGCTTTACGGTCTCGTTTAGCAACCTTGGAATTTCTTCCAGTAGTTGGATACCATATGTTTGCATACCATTCCTTGATATAATTTCCTAGGCCATGTAGCGCGATATTGGCTAATAATGGTGAAATAACTCCACCTTGAGGAGTACCTTCCATTGACTGAAAGATTTCATCCGGTTTTTTTAAGTAACCTACCATGATATCTGCTTTAAGCCAAGCTTTGATTTGATTTTCCATTAGGTCAAACGTAGCTAACTTTTTAAGTAGTTTATCATGTTCTATCCTGTCGAAGCATTTTTGAATGTCGGCGTCAAGGACATATCGAGATTTTCCTCTTAATGAGAGGAACAATGTAGCAATGGCATCATGACACGACCTTCCTGGCCTAAATCCGAATGAATTAGGTTCAAAAATGGCCTCCCATTCTGGCTCCAAGGCGAGTTTTGCCAGCATTTGTTTTGCTCTATCTTCGATAGTCGGAATGCCTAAGGGCCGCATTTCACTTCTTTCAGGCTTTGGAATGTAAGTTCTTCTAATCGGTTTCGCTTTTCCATCTATCTTAAGTCGATAAGCTAAATCAATCTTTTTGTTATGTGAAATTGCTTTCACACCGTCCACACCAGTAGTGTTACGTCCTTTATTTTCTGTGGTAACTCGTCTAACTGCTAATAATTTAGCATCTAGACTGACAATAATCCTGCGTTGAATCGCATGAACTTTTGCTTTATTTCCTTCCAAACTTGCTTTATAAACACGTCTTTGTTGTCTAGAAATCCTTTTTTGAACTAATGTCCAATTAATATCATTCCACGCTTGTTTGCTCATTTTGACTCGATTGTTTATATTTTACACCCTTCTGGACGTCAGCCTATCATTTACACTGCTATGTGCATAAATGCATTTGCTTTTTCCAGAAGTCTTTCATTTAATAGTCATGGGGAACTGTAATTCCTACCTTTCATAGAAGCTATCTATGTCGGGAGATCTATTAAACTTTACACTGTTCCTCTAATATATCTACGCAGGTTAGATGTGCACAATATACCTAGACTATCTTATATTCTAAGCGCGAAGGTATAATCAAACCTTCACGTTATAGTCATCTCTTAGAGACCTTACTCGAGATTTATGTATTATAAATTCCTTCATGGTTCGAAAGTAGATACTTAAATGCATTGAAATTGGAATACTATCCCTCTTAGCGTCATCATACTGCATTTCGTCCTACCTTTGCTAAACTTCCCCTTTTTGCAATTAGGGTAATCAAGGTAGACAAACTGAACTCTTAGCAGTTCGGGTGAATTCTCAGCACCATATATTAGAAGTTCACACTAACTCATATTTTGCAGACTCTTACTTTATTTTTTATATAATTAGTAAAATAAATTACTAATTATATATAATTTATTCACCCCTTTTAAACCTGCTGCGCAAGCTGCAATAAATGGACCTTGATGAGGGCCTGGTAAAAGTACAAGTCCACAAGATCCAGCTGCTACTACGCAAGCAACACGTTTACTACCTGTTGCTTCAAAACAAGATTTCGCTACAGTGTAATAAAATATTGCCATAGCTTTGGGTGAATAAATAGCTTCTGATACGGCTGTCCCTGCCATAACACCAGCAACCGAAGTGATAGATGATGCAATTGGCATTATAGAAAACCCCCCAAGAACCCGAATATGAAATCTCCAAGTAATTTTAACATATTTAATAAATTTGATTAAATAATATGAGTGAGACTTTAGTGTGTGGATCTTTCTCCTTTATATTCTTATTAGAATGCAAAAGATTCTTTCCAAACAGGTCGCACGATTAATTCCATAATTAATACAGTTTTACCTACACCAGCACCACCAAATAAACCAATTTTACCACCACGACGGTAAGG
>JAQBBZ010000166.1:0-24058 GCA_032125735.1 Labilibaculum sp. | reverse complement strand
AGTTTTCCTCCTTCGCTTATTGTTTTGTGAGTAATGAAATAAGAGTTTTGTTTCTTTCCATTAATCATCATTTTATCAATAAACAAATCGCCTTTATTCATACGATGTGTGAGAATTTCGAAGGTTTTTCCTTTGTGAAATTCAGGATCTAATTCAATTGTGATTTTATCGAAAACTGGACTTGTAATTGCATAATTGGTATCTCCCGGACAAACAGGATAAATTCCCATCATGCTGTAGATTACCCATGCCGATAAGGTTCCGCAATCGTCGTTTCCCGGAATGCCATCAGGAGCATTTTTGTAATACGTATCGATTAATCGCCGAACTTCTTTTTGTGTTCTCCATTCTTCACCTTTGGCATAGTTGAATAAGTATGGGTAATGAATATCTGGTTCATTCGCCATATCAAAAAGATTATCGTCGAAAACAGATTGTAACTTATTTACAAAATTTTTCTTCCCTCCCATTAATTGGGTCAAACCTTTCACATCATGAGGAACACAAAAAGCATATTGCCATGCTGTTCCTTCATGAAAACCCGGACAAGGTTCAAAGTTTTCTCCTTGCTTTGGATCAAAATCTTTCAAGAAATCGCCATTCTCCAATCGGGGACGAATCATTCCAAATTCCTGATCGAAATATTCTTTGTAACGAAGAGACTGATTTAAGAATTTCTTGTAATCATCCTTTTTATCAAGTGCCTTGGCGAATTGCGCCAAATTCCAATCGGCAATGTAATATTCCAATGCATGAGAAACCGAGTTGTCAAACTCCTCAACCAAAGGCACGTATCCTTTTGCTAAATAATGATCAATATCTGGTCGCAGCTTATTGTTTTTTCCTTGAGTAGTTGCAGACTTCACCATGGCAGAATAGGCTGCTTCCACATCAAAATCGGTTAATCCACGCAAGTAAGAATCTACAATCACAGGAATGGCTGGATCGCCTTCCATAACGTGTGTTTCTTTGCTATTCAGTTCCCATTTTGGCAACCATCCGCTTTCCTTGTACATGTCGACCATAGATCGAACCATGTCCTGTTGTTCCTGAGGATATAACAAGGCCATTAATGGATGGAAATTTCGATAAGTATCCCACAAAGAAAATACGGTATAACGATTGCAATCTTTGGCCTCGCGAATTTCGAAGGATTCCATTGCCGGATATTGTCCATTTACATCGTTTATGATGTTTGGATGGATTTGTGTGTGATACAAAGCGGTGTAAAATATCGTTTTTTGATCTTCGGTTCCACCATCCACTTTTACTCTGCTCAAAACACTATTCCATTCCTGCTTGGCTTGCAATTTTGTTTTCTCAAAATCAAATTGGTTCGATTCTGCGTCTAAATTCATTCTTGCATTGGCAATACTTACGTATGATACTCCAATTTCTGCAATTATTTGTTCATCCGTATTGGTATTGAAAGTGAAATAAGTTCCAATCTCATCGCCAAATATTTCTTGTTTGTAGTTTTTGTAATACTTGAATTGTCCATCGGTATCGCTCCAGGCAGATTCGGCTTTCATTTCCGGCATTTTTTTCCAAACACCATATTCTTCTGCTTTTTTGCTGAAGCGGGCCACAAAATATACCGGACGTTCCGAACCATCATTGTAACAAAAACTGCCCGTCATTCGTGAACCTTCTATTTCCTGATTGTTTACGATTCGAAGCTTTGCACCCGTTTCATTGGTTAAGCCCAAACCCAAATTCAAAAGAATATTCGATTTTCCTTTTGGAAAAGTATACCGACTGACACCTACTCTTTTGGTAGAACTCAGCTCGGCTTTAATTCCATATTTTTCGAGATCGGTGGCGTAATATCCTGGCCTTGCCTCCTGATTTTTTAGGATAGATCCGTACTCTTTATGATCTGCATTTACCTCCCCAGTTGTTGGCATCAATAAAATAACGCCCAAATCGGGACAACCAACGCCACTTAGGTTTACATGTGAAAATCCGGTAAGGAAAGAATTATCCCAGGAATATGGTGTTGACCACCATCGGGCATCTTTATCGTAGGTATTCAAATCGGATCCGGAAACATTAAACGGACTTACCGAGACCATTCCTCGTGGTACAATTGCTCCAGGATTTGTGGTTCCAAAATTAGTTGTTCCAATAAATGGATTTACGTATTGGGTAAATTGTGCAAAACAATTTATGCTTAGAAAAAAAAGAATTATAATTCCTGATAAACGCTTCATCAAATTAGGTTTTATTTAGTTGTTATAATCTAAAAATAATACCGAACGGGATTCTGCCAGCCAAGCTACTCCCGATCGGTTCTCTAATTTCTAATCTAGAAGTCAAATTAAAGACTTAGAGGTTAATCGCTGATTAATTTTAAGATTAATCACTCGTTTCATTCATTAATCCTTATAAAAATAACAAATTACCAAAGAGTTACTATCATAACTATCAGCTTATAATTGTTTCAGCTTATTTTTCAGATTCCACAATTTCGATAGCCTGTCCTCCACTATTTTGCATCTTTACGTGCAAACTTGTTTTGCAATCTACATCCATTTTAAAGATTTTTATTTCGGTTGGATTTTCTTCCAAGGAGGTGTTTTCTGTATCCGAATAAATGGTGGCTATATACTTTTTATCAGCATCTAAAAAGCTCAAATCTAAATCAATTTCTCTGGCATTTTCGTCGGTAATTGCACCGATGTACCAATTCGAATCTTTTCTACGTGCAACCGCATAAACATCACCAATTTCGGCCACTAAGACTTTAGATTCATCAAAATCGGCTGGTAGATTCTTGAAAAATTGAAAAGCTGGCTGTGCTTCATAATTACTCACTAAATCGGAAGCCATTTGCAATGGACTGTACAAACAAACCCACAAGGCTAACTGCTTGGCTAATGTTGTATTAACTCTAGAATTCCCTTTATCGTTGCTGTTCCACTTGGTATATTCCTTGCGGTTTTTGTACAAAATATCAAAAGTTCCAGGCGTATAATCGATTGGACCGCCCAAACAACGTGTAAAAGGTAAAATAAGATGATGCTCAGGAGGATTTCCCTCGCTCCATCCGTTCCACTCCATACCTCTCGCACCTTCCCTTGTCATCATATTTGGATAGGTTCGGCTTATTCCCGTCGCTTTTATCGGTTCATGTGCATCAATCATTAATTGATATTTTGCAGCGGTTTCGACAACTTTCTGATAATGTTGAACCATTTTTTGTCCGTGATGAAACTGTCCGTTTGGAATGGGGCCTGCATATCCTGTTTTTACAACCCGAATGCCATTCACATGCAATTTCATAAATGCTTCATCCATACATTCTTCATAGAAAAGGTAATCGCCTCCAGTTTCGTGATGTCCTATTAATTCTACGCCTTTTAACTTTGCATATTTTACAATTTCATCAATATCAAAATCCGGATAAGGAGTTATTTGATCAAATGCTTTTGGTTTTCCCCAATTTTCCCAGCCTGTGTTCCATCCTTCTGCTAAAACAGCCTGTACATTGTTTTCTGCAGCGAAATCAATGTATTTTTTCATATTCTCAGTAGTCGCACCATGTTTTGGTCCAGGAGTCCAGGTTTCTACTCCCAAATGCATTCCCCACCAAATACCGATGTACTTCATGGGTTGAATCCATTCGGTATTTGGTATTGCGCAAGGCTCATTTAAATTCTGAATCAAATTCGATTCAACTAAGCCTGCTGCATTCTTGCAAAGCATCACAGTTCTCCATGGAGACAACAATGAGCCTTTTGCTTTTACTTTCACTCCATCGGGCCAAGGGACTAAATTCGCTTGGAAATTGGTGCTGCCAGTATTCTTCAAAGTCATTCCCGCATAATTAGTCAAATTCGCTTCATGAATACTCACATAATAACCCGATTCCATTTTTACAGTAATTGGCGTATTGGCATCAGGCACTTCGCTTAATGGGGTCGTTCGGTAAAGCATTTCATAAGTATCGAAATTTGCAGGAATAGACCATGCAGTTCCGTTTTGAGCAAAGTTGAATCCAGTTAGTTCCTTGGTAATGTTGATACTATCGATACCATTTTGTTGAGGAATTTCATATCTGAAACCCAAACCATCATTGAATAAGCGCACATGGATATTCAAATCATTATTTGCATGATTTTTCAAGGAAATAATTAGCTCATTGTACTTTTCGAGTATGCTATCATTTGGTCCCCAAACCGGTTTCCAATTCTCATCCTTTTCATTTCTTACTACACTAAGAATTCTTAAACCATGCGTAAACATGGAATCTTCCCTCAATTTTAAACCAAGTTTTGATGTAGTTATGATTTGCTCTTCACCAATTTTTAAATTGTAAAACATCTGTCCCTGTTCATCAATCCGTAGATGATATTCCAAATTACCATCAGGAGATAAAAGTTCAATATTATCTTTAGAGCTGCAAGCAGTGCTCAAAAATGCAAATAGTACAGCGATTACTTTTAGGTAGTTATTCATTTGTCGTCATTAACTTACTCAACAATAATTTCATCGATAAAAATAAAAGTCCCTTGATTTTTTTGTTTCGGACAAGTTGCAATTACTCTGATGTACTTACAATTTACAGGTTCAAAATCAACAGAAAACAGATTCAGATTTACACCGGAATCTTCGCTAAGCTGAACCGATCTGGATTTAAACCATTTCTTAACTAATTGATAATTTTGTCCATCATTTGATACTGATATTTGAATTTCATTAGGAAAAAGGATTCCCGAGCCTTTATCAGCGATGCAGCTTACAGCAACATTTCTTACCAGATTTGCAGTATCCAATTGAATGGCAGCATCCAAATCAACATCTAAAAAACCAAGCCATTTACCACTTGCCCATACATTGCCGCCACTCTCTAAATCGAGCAATGTCTTCGCTCCTTTTGCAGTATAAGTCGGATATGGTTTGTTTTTCAGACTAATTTCACATCCTCTGGCTTTATGAATAATAGCTGTTTTGCTTTCAATCTCTGTTGAAACTTTAGAATTGCTTACGGATATTGCTTTCAGTTCTTTCGTGGTATCTAGTAAAAAAGCTTTGGAGTAGAGTGATCCATTATCAATACTGGGATTACTTCCATCCAAAGTATAGTAAATATCAGCGCTTAATTCTGTTTCTATATTTACCTTCAATTTTTTTGTGAGAGAATCCATTGTTGTAGTTATTATAGGTCTGTATGCACTAAAAGAACAGTTAATCCCTATTTTTTTATAAGCTTGCAACTTTGCATCCACAGAACGACTAAACCGATCCCATGATTTATTTTTTTCGAGAATCCATGCATTTTCGGCCAATGCAAACATACGAGGGAAGACCATATACTCAACCCGCTCAGGAGTTTTCATATATTCGGTCCACACATTTGCCTGAATACCTAACACTTGATGAATAAGCGATGAATCAATATCCTGAGAAAGAGGATTTAAATCGTAAACCTGGCGAAGAGGTGTAAATCCCCCCCAAGCAGAAGGTTCATGCTCGCTAGCACTTTGATAATGATCAAAATAATATGATGTTCCTGTTGTTAAAACAGTAGGATACCCCTTACGTAATACGTTTTCGAATTCTTTTATCCCACCCCAATACATGATATTTGCTGATTGAGATAATTCACCTTCCAATATTTCGTGCCATCCCATCAATTTACGCCCCTTTGACAGTAAATACCGATCAAAATGATTTACAAAATGGCTTTGTAGTTTTTGCTCATCCCACCTATTCTCTCTCATTAACTTTTTACAAGCCACACATTTCATCCAATTGCTTTTATTTACCTCATCGCCACCAATATGAATGTATTTGGAAGGAAAAAGAGCAATAATTTCGTCCAATACATCCTCCAATAAATTGTACGATTCGGGGTTGGAAGCACAGTAAACTCCTATATTTTTAAGACTTTTCGATTTAGCATCTTTGCAAATTAAATTGGGATAGCAATCGAAAACGATCTCTGAATGCCCAGGTAGTTCTATTTCAGGCAGGACAGTAATAAAACGCTCCTGTGCATATTTCACGATTTCTTTTACTTCCTCCTGAGTATAAAAGCCTCCATATTTGGGTCTGTCATCACCTTCTTTCCAGGCTTCTATATCTTTCCATGGTTTATCAGCATCTTTTACAACTCTCCATGCTCCAATATCGGTTAATTCGGGATGCGATTTTATTTCTATTCTCCATCCGGTACCATCCACCAAGTGCCAATGAAAAACATTGAGTTTATTCATCGCTAAATAATCGATGTATTTTTTAATGAATGAAACGGGCATAAAATGTCTGGAGACATCCAAATGCATTCCTCTCCATGAGAATCGAGGAGCATCATCAATATCCAAAGCAGGTAAAATAACTGTATTTTTATCTTCGGAAATAGTAAACAACTGAATCAAACTTTGCATGCCATAAAATAATCCGGATTCTGAAGAAGCCAATACCAGAATAGAATTCGCATCTATATTTAATCTGTATCCTTCGAAAGGAATATTCAAAGTAGTATCTAAAGAAAAGTTCACAGAATTACTTTTAGCACGCTCAGAAATCTCTACAACATTAAGCTGCTCAAAATAAGGTGCAAGTTCATTCGTAAACTGAGTCGCAATGTTTTTTGCGGCCTCTGTGTTTGCAGTAATCGGAGTTTTTCCATTAATGGAAAAATGCCCCTCTTTTTTATGCAGCGAATTTGGATAAGGGATTAAATTAATATCCTGAGAAACTTTATCATTGGTGGTGCATGATACAACAAAAAAACAAAGAATCAGAAAACGATAAGCTAATTGCAACTTGTACATAAGTAATTTAATAAAAATTAGAAACGGGTATCTTTGAGAATACCCGTATTCATGGAATTATTTTTCTAGTTGGTTGTAATTTTATTCCCAGTTAGAATCCCGGAAACACTCCAATGATTAAAGCTATTTCCCTCATCATCTCCCTGATCAATAACGACCTTTATAAGATGTTTTCCAGGTTTTAAAGTATTTAAAGGAATATAATACGGATTCGTTAAAGTAGCAGGACACCAATTGGATCGACTCAAGTCGCTGCTCGACAAGCCATTTTCGAAATTTCCTGAGGCAGGGTTAGACATTCGGTAAGTTGCACAATCGCTGCGCCAGGGTACGTGCTGAAAAACCAATTTATCATCAATAAATATTTGATTTTGCTTTGGAACAAATTCATCCCCGTTTCCCCAACCACCATGACCTGTTGTGGTGAATAATAATTGTGGATTTTTCACCTTCTCCTCAAGCGTAAACTCCATTGTTAATGTGTCGTTTTTAAACATCCTTCCATAATTTTGACCTTCGGCTTCCATTATATTTAGAGTATAAAACAATGGTTTTATGATTTTCTCTGAAACAGACACGCTTTCGAATGGTGGGTAATAATCTATCTCTAAACTTACCTTATGTCCGCCTTTATCGTAATTACCAATAAAAACTCCAATCCAAATTTCATCTTGATTGGTAGTAATAAGCTCCGTAACATCTTGTTTGTAAACTACAGAATCTTGCCAATTGTAATTGTGAATGGGGCGTTTATTATTAAAATGTCCAACGCCAAACGATGTAAAGAATCTCATTAGTTCGAGAGGAACTGTATAATTATCGGTGCTAACAACTCCCTGATATTCTGTTCCTTTTTTATCGATATAAACAGGCAATTCTTTTTTGCCGTTTTTAAGAGCTGACACAATCGATTTTTTGTCATCATTTGAAATGGTGAACACACATCCAGTTCTGTCGTAAGCATCCCCGTTAGACCAATTGGTTAGCTTTATAAAAAAGTTGCCTCCATCCTCGGTTCTTGGCAATTTTATCTTTTTCATAATTACATTTCCCTTCGAGAATCGATAGGTGTGATCAAACATTTCCTGATTAGGATTTGTTATTCCGTCCTGAAAATTAATTTGTTCCTTATTGAATACTGGAATAATCGTGTATCTTGACTCAATGATTAATTCACGATATCTGGCCTCATCAATTTCCGGAATGTCGATCTGAGGATATTCCATACAATCACTTTCCTTTTCTATCGATTTTGCCTTAATAGTGCGATTACCATTTGCAACGTACTTAAGTACTAATCCATTATCAATAATTGTAGATAGAGATGGAGAAGCTTTAAACTTTGTTTCGGTGGTATACCAAACCTCAACTGTATTAGAGAAAATGAGAAAAGTGGCTTTTTTACATTTATATCCGAGAATCATTTCCTCACCTTCTGCCGCTTTTGATTCTGCCAGGTCAGAAAAGGGTGTGGTTTGTCGAAACTGTTCCGAATTAACATCGAGTATCTTAATTACACTTTTTGAATTATAATCGATAAAAAAACGTTCATTTTTAGATGAATTTGATAATTCAACAAATCCATTTTCACAATTTAATATCATTTCCCCATTAGGAACCAATTTTCCTTGGCTGTACTGCTCATAGGTAATTTTTGTAATCTTTTCTTTTTTATTCTCTTTTGCAGATGAATAAAGTGAGATAAACAAACAGGATACTGCTAATAAAGTTTTAATCTTCATGTGTAAATCTTGAAATACATAGGATAAAAACAAGAAAGGTAACATACTAATAACAGTACTTCTTGTATGCTTTTTCCGATTTCCCCCTTATGTATAAACTATTGATTATTATTTGTTATTGCTCATCGAGTACGGGAAACTATCTTCAGAAGTCCCTCTTTCCTTATTTGGTTCTGCTGACATATTAAATTCAAGATTTCCTCCTTTTAAAATATCATTGTGCTTGATGAAATTTGCTCCATATGCCTTACCGTTTAGCTTGATATTATCCACAAAAACATGATCTGATGAATTATCAGTACTTGAAATTGTAAAGGTTTTTCCATTTTCCAGACTTAAAGTAATTTTATCGAAGATTGGAGAACCAAAAACATACTCATCGGTTCCCGGACAAACCGGATAAAATCCCATTGAGCTAAAAACGTACCAAGCCGATGTTTGTCCGTTGTCTTCATCACCACAATAACCATCGGCTTGCGGAGTATATAGTTTGTCCATTACCTCACGAACTCTTGCTTGCGCTTTCCATGGCTGACCTGCAAAATTGTATAGATAAATCATGTGTTGAATAGGCTGATTACCATGTGCATAGTTTCCCATGTTCGCAATCTGCATTTCACGAATCTCGTGAATTACTCCACCATAATAAGAATCATCGAATTTAGGAGGCATCTCAAAAACGCCATCCAAAGTAGAAATGAACTTGTCTTTTCCTCCCATCAAGTCGATCAAGCCATTCACATCCTGAAAAACAGACCATGTGTAATGCAGGCTGTTTCCTTCGGTAAAAGCATCGCCCCATTTTAAAGGGTTGAAAGGAGACTGAAAGGTTCCATTTTCATTTTTCCCTCTCATCAAACCTGATTCTTTATCGAATACATTCTTGTAATTCTGAGCTCTTTTTTCAAATAAATCGATTTCCTCTTGCGGACGGCCCAATTCTTTCGCAAGCTTCCAAATACAAAAATCAGCGTAAGCATACTCTAATGTTCTGGCAGTATTCTCATTGATATTCACATCATAAGGAACATAGCCTAATTCATTGTAATAATCTGCACCATAACGTCCAACGGATGTTATCTCTTCATTGTATCCTTTCGTATTTTTAAGAATAGCTTCGTACAATGTTTCAATATCGTATCCGCGAATTCCCTTTAGGTAAGAATCTGCTATTAAAGAAGCCGAATTCGAGCCAATCATGCATCCTCTGTGACCAGGGCTCGCCCACTCAGGTAACCAACCACTCTCTTTGTAAGTGTTGGCTAATCCTTCCATAATCTGAGCGTTAACATCGGGATACATTAGTGTGAAAAATGGAAAGACTGCCCGGAATGTATCCCAAAAGCCATTATCTGTAAACATATAGCCGGGCAGTACCTTACCATTGTAAGGGCTGTAATGAATAACTTCATTACTATCGTTAATTTCATGAAACTTGCGAGGAAATAACAGTACTCTGTACAAGCAAGAATAAAATATTTTTAGTTGATCATCGGTTCCACCTTCAACTTTAATTCGGGAAAGTTCCTTTTCCCATGCCATTGCAGCATCGGTTAAAACCTTATCAAAATTTTTGGTTCCTATTTCTCTGTCTAAATTCAATTGTGCTTGCTCAGGACTTATAAAAGATGAAGCCACTTTCACATGAACTTCCTCACCTTTTTGAGTTTTAAATCCAATAACAGCACCAACATGCTCTCCGCTTGCTTTCAGTGAATTTTCAGTTAACTGATCTCCATTCCAAGTATGCGTTAACTCAAACTCCTTATCGAATTCGGCAACAAAATAGTTGTGGAAATTATCAGGAACACCACCGTTATTATTTCTGCAGTAGCCAATTATTTTTCTTTCTTTCGGAAGAATTGTGACTTCAGATCCTTTAAAAAATCCATCTAACAAGATGTATGAAGATTCATTTTCTGGAAAAGTGAAGCGAAAAATAGCCGCACGTTCTGTTGGTGTGATTTCTGCTGTTACATCATAATCAGCAAGATAAACCTTATAGTAATTTGGTTTTGAAACTTCAGCTTTATGCGAAAACCAAGATGCTCTTTCGTCCTCTTTAAATTTCAAATCACCGGTAACTGCCATAAGAGAAAAAGCGGCATAATCATTAATCCACGGACTTGGCTGATGAGTTTGCTTGATTCCTCTGATTTTTTTGGCATCATAGGCATAACACCAACCATTTCCCATTTCACCGGTCTGTGGTGTCCAAAAATTCATTCCCCAAGGCATTGCAATGGCAGGATAAGTATTTCCATTCGACAAGGAATGATCTGAATCGGTTCCCATCAAAGGGTTTACAAAATCAACTAAATTTTGTTCCTTAACAATTTCCGTCTCTCCTCCACATGCAGATAAAACCGCAACAAATAACAATAGTAATACGTTTGCTTTCCTCATTATAATACTAGTAAACAATTGATTTAGGTCTATCTTGATTCGCTTTTCCAAAATTCGGATTTGGCTTTGCTCCCATTTCGAATGTTAGCTCGCCTCCATTTAAAATATCTTTGTGCGTGATAAATGATTTTGTATACTCCAATCCGTTTAAAGTCGCAGATTGAATGTAAATATTATCATCGCTGTTGTTGTTTGCTTTGATGGTAAACTTCTTATTTGCAGGAAGATTAATAGTCGCTTCATCGAACAAGGGACTGCCAAACACATAAGCGCCGTTGCTTGGATTAACAGGATAGAATCCCATAGAAGACATCACATACCAAGCTGACATTTGTCCACAATCTTCATTTCCACATAAACCATCTACCTGATCGGTGTATAATTCGTTCATGATGTAACGAACCTTGTCGGCAGTTTTAAATTGCTCACCGGCATAGGCGTACAAATAAGTGATGTGATGACTTGGCTCGTTTCCATGTGCATATTGACCTATCAAACCAGATATATCAGACGAAGCTCCTTCTTCCAATTCCGAAGAAATTGAGAACAGACTGTCCAGCTTATTCAAAAATGGCTTTTCGCCTCCCAAAAGAGAAATTAATCCTTCTGGATCTTGTGGAACCAACCATAAATACTGCCAAGCATTTCCTTCGCAATAATCGTTTACACGATGTTGCGCAGAATAAGGATCGAAAGGTGTTCTCCATGAACCATCTTTCATTTTCCCTTTCATAAAGCGGTCTTTCGGATCGAAATATTTGGTATATGCATTGGCTCTATCCTCAAAATATTTAACATCTTCGGTTTTCCCCAGTTTTTCAGCTAGTTTGCTAATTGCCCAATCGCTAATTGCATATTCCATGGCACTGGCAACCGATTCATGCATCATATCACCTGGAATGAAACCATACTCTTGCAATTCTTTAACACCAGGTTCAAAATCGCCCATAGCCGTTGTTTTTACCGCCTCGTATGCTAATTCGTAGTCTATCCCTTCAAATCCTTTCAAACAAGCATCAACCACAACCGGAACTGCACTGTATCCAACCATCGTATTGGTTTCATTTCCACGTAAATGCCAGACCGGTAATTTTCCTTGTTGCTTATAAATTGTCAGCATCGAATTAATCATATCCGGAACACGCTCTGCTTGTGTTAAAGTATATAAAGGATGCGCTGTACGGTAGGTATCCCAAAGCGAAAACAATGTATAATTTGTAAAGTTCGCATTCGAGTAAACTTCCTTATCAACACCTCTGTAATCTCCATTGTGGTCATTAAATAAGTTAGGAGCAATTAAAGTGTGGTACATTGCTGTGTAGAATACTTTCTTCTTTTTAAGATTATTCGTTTTGATCTCAATTTTAGCCAACTCCTTATTCCACTTTTTCTGATTCTCAACAAGAATTTGTTGAAAATCCCACGATTTCATTTCGGCCTTAATATTTGCCAAAGCATTTTCCATGCTCACAGGTGACATTCCAAACTTAACCAGAACTTCTTCAGAAGCCTCTGTCTTAAATTCCAAACAAGCTTTTACAGCTGCTCCCTTCGCCGCATCTCCTTCTACTAACTTATCGCCATTATACACAATGATATCTTTAACAGGCTTGGAGAGAACCATTGCAAAATACTCTCTTTGATCTTCAGCCCAACCGGTTGAAAAACGATAGCCGGCAACAATGGTGTCATTTACTTTATGAAAAAATGTTTCGGTAGCAATATCACCATTACCTTCCTGTAAATCAAGAATTATTTTTGCTTCCGCTGATTTAGGAAATGTAATTTTATGAAGAGCTACACGTTCACTTGTAGTCATTTCAATATCGATATTATAAGTATCCAAATGAACTTTATAGTAGCCCGGCTCAACCTTTTCGGTTTTATGACTGTAATAGGAAGCATAACCATTTTCTGGATTTTCCTGTGAACCAGGATTCATTTTCAATTCACCAACAGCAGGCATCAATAAAAATTCGCCTAAATCGGTACAACCGGTTCCACTTAAATGCAAATGAGAAAAACCTTTAACAATGCTATCTGAATAATGATACGATGAACACCAATCCCAACCCTTATGAAAATTACTTGGGCCAGCCTGAATGGCTCCAAAAGGCACACTTGCTCCAACGAAAACATGCCCATGTCCCGCCGATCCAATTAGAGGATCCACAAACTGAATGTAGTCACCTTCGGTATCTTTTTGGTCTCTATTACCACAAGAAAATAAAGTAGTAATTGCCAGAGACATTAGAATTAGTGATTTAAGAGAATATTGGTATAGCATCTGGTTCTAGTTCTTAAAATATTAAAATATGCTGATATATGTTGTAGCGCTAGGCTATTTTATCTTCTATGTAATACACCTTTTTTCAAAAAGGCTATAAAAAAATCCTTCCATTTTAGTAAGGCGGAAGCAAACCCCTTTAATCAAATGTGGTTTCCTATAAAAAAACCGAAAAATTAGAAATAGGAGCTGTCGATTGACAGCTCCTAAATTATTTAGTCAAACTACTAATCTGTAATTACATTCCAAGAGATTCCTCTCATGTCACCTTGATAGTTTCCTGTTTTATCTTCAAACTTAACTCCACTAACTCTGTCTAGTGGGAAGTAAACATTCAAACCAGTTTCAGTACCATCGATAGTCGCATCCAAATCAGCTGCATTACGAGCAACATCCCATAAACGGAAATCTTTCATATAACCATCCATTTTGCCCCAGCCATTACCTAGCCACATTTCACCCCAACCAGATACTCTAAGAGAACCTCTATCTTCGCTAATAGCTTTTTCAATTCCATCAACAAATATTTTAGTGGTACGAGCAGTGTTATCATGAACAAGAGCAACATGTTGCCATACTCCAGTTTTCATCACCAAAGGATCTGTTTTTAACTGATCCCAATCTCTATCACTATCATCATGACTGAAATTGCGCAAACCTCCTGAATTCAAAACGTTCTCTTCCGAAAGCTCTTCGTATCCATAAACCCATACACCATTTTCTCCATTATTAAAGAACTCACCTGTTCCGTAACCAAAAAGAGAACGAACTTTCACATTAAATTCAATAGTATAATCACCTTGTGGAGTATAATTAGGAGTAATTCTTAAACCTACAGCAGCAGGATTATCATAATCAATAAAAATACCGTCGGTGTCAGCAACTAACATTTTATTAATCAAGGCAATTTTACCTGTTAACAATGTAGCCATTGCATCTAGTTTATCTTGACGACCTTCATTCAACAAAGCATCATTTGCATCTACAATTAAAGCATCGATATATGCAATGGTTCCAATTGGATAGTCTCCATCTTGCTCGCCTTCAACAACTGTTGCTTTAAAATCTGTTATTTCTTTAATCGCAGCAGTCAATTTCGATTTATCCAAAATAATTACTGGAGGAGCAGATACCCACTCTACTTTACCTTTAACGGTAGCAGTGTAATTTCCAGTAACATCTTTAAATGAATCACCCAAATTTGCACTTAAAGGAAGAAACATTTTTAGATTATCTTCAGTACCATCTAAAGTTGCTGTTTTGTTATCTGCAATTTGAGTAGCCGAACGAGCACCTTTCCAAACTCTAACATCTTTCACGATACCATTGATCGCACGACTGGTCCAAGTTGGTCCGTTACCAATAATGAAATCCTTATCAGCACCAGGCAAATAGGTAGCCGTTTGTGCTAAAACCTCAACACCATTTACATATAATTTTTGGCTTGTCATTTCATTTACAAATGCAATTTGCATCCACTCACCAGCTTTTATAACTCCAGGCACTGTTTTGATATCTTTCCAACCATCAGCAGTTCCAACATTTAGGTTAATAGAACCATCGCTAAAATAACGAATTACAAAACCACTATCAGGACCATCTTGCTCAGTTGCAAAAACATTGTTAGAATAATCTAATACCGCTAAGTCAACCGCATAAATCTGAGTTTCTACAGTAAAACTGGCACTAAAAATAGGTTTGATATTATCTGAAATTTGAATCCCAGTTCCACCTTCTTGTTGAATCCAAGGCATTGCTACAGCTACAGTATTTGCTTTAAAAATATCAATGTATCTTTGTAACTTAACTGCTGCATCTGAAATATCTTCTTGTTTATCAGAATTTTCAATACGCCAGTAAACCCAATCAACTACTTTCTGAAGCTCAACTTTTGAACCTGGTTTAAAATCGCCAGCACTAATTCCTTCAACACTAGTTGCAATTAGACCTTCGGCTTCAGTAATAAGAGTTTCCAGAGATGCAGTCTCAAAGTTACCGCCACTTTTTTCATCATCATCACAAGCTGAGAAGGTAAAAACCATCAGAAAAGCAGCCAGAAATGACAACATTTTTATATTTAATTTTATTGTTTTCATATAACAAAGTTTAAATGAAGTGTTCTGTTAATCAATTAATCAGAACACTTTCATCTGTGATTTAATTAAAAATTGCTATTCATTAATCCACTACCATCTTTAGTTTTGGTATCTGCAGTATCCCACCACACTTTAATATCCATTCTATCAGAAGTTAATGTATTAAGTGCTGATGGCATATTTAGCTCATTTTGCTCATGCTCATTGTTTGGGTAACGTACTCTTTTCACCCAAGTCCCAGCAGCAACGGAAGCACTTCCACTTACACCATCTTTTGGTAGAGTTAAGTCTGGATAATCTGTTCTTCTAAAGTCAGCCCAGCCTTCTACTCCATTTGGAAAGTTAGCCAACCATTTTTGAGTAATGATCTTCTTTAATTTAGCTTCATTAGTTCCAGTAAGATCTGCTAATCCATCAATGTAAGTTGTTGCAGCAGCTCCAGTCACACCAACATAATCCATTGATGCCTGAACTCCTTCTTCGTATAATGCATTTGCATCTCCAGAAACCCAACCTCTTAATGCTGCCTCAGACTGCAAAAACTTCACTTCAGAGTAAAACATTACAGGACAATACATTCCATTTGCATCTCCATCACCAACAAAATCAATATAACCACCTTCTAAATTGATCGTTGCAAAGTTTTTATCTGAATCAGCAGGTACAAGGTTGTAACCATTTTCAATTCCTAAATATTTAGGGAAACCAGCAACTTCCTTAGTTACAGGTTTTCCATCTACCTGATAGGCAAACCACTTAGGTGCTCTTGGATCTTCTCCTGCAGTTGATTGATTGTATAGGTTATCAGAAAAAGTCTTAGACATTCTGATATTGTTCCAATTCCAAGCCATTTGGTGCAAGTAATCGTACCATCCTTTGCTCCACATTGGAACTTTAACAACATCAGCATTGCTTACTAATAATCCTCCAGGACCACTAACCGCCGCTTGAGCTTCAGCTTGTGCCTTAGCGGCATCTACGTTAGAGATACGCATTGCTAAACGCAAACGTAAAGAGTTACCAAATTTACGCCACTGTAATGCATCTCCCTTGTAAATCAAATCGTAATCTGAACCATATCCATACTGCTCTGAATTCCCAGTAATATTGTTAACTGCAGCATCTAGTCTTGCAAATAAATCGGTATAAATCTCTTGCTGAGAGTTATAAGGAACGGCTTCACCTTTCGCTGTATCAAAATAAGGCATATCACCATAAGTATCAGTCATACGTGACCACCAATACACCATCCAGATATCTTTAATTGCCATTGCATCAGTGTATAGAGGATCATCACCGTATGATTCATCCATTGCAACAGATCTGCGTAATTCGCGAGTATAAAACTCGTTCCATTGATTTCCAATCCATCCATCATTATATTCGTATCGAGGAGATCCAAATCCAGATACTGTATTTGCCCAATACTGAGAATACAAGTCTGGGTATAAATTCACATTTCGCTGATAGTTAGCAAAAGGTGCTTGAATCATTGCGCTAAAGAAAAACTTTGGTTCTACATTAACAACAGCATCCTTTTTAACATTCATGTCACCAAAATCATCAGAACATCCACTACTCGTAATGAATAGCCCCAATGCTAGTAGTACTATATATATTTTATTCATATCCTTTTGTTATTTAACTATTAAAAACCAACATTAAGAGAGAACCCATAAGTTCGTGCTGAAGGAACAGGTGAGAAATCATATGCTTGTGCCTGAAAACTTGTACTGTAAGCACTTGCATCTGGTGCAGTTCCTGGTGTGTTCTTGTAGAAATACAATAAATTTCTTCCTACAAGAGAAAATCTTGCACTTTTAACAGGATTATGAGGTATTTTATTCAAAAGAGACTTTGGTAGGTTATAACCGATAGCAAATTCTTTTAATTTCATGTGAGAAGCATCGTACATAAATTCTTCATCTACTTTTGATACTTGTCTCCAATACTCTTCAGCTGAAACAATAACATTATTGGCTCCACCGCTGGCAGTTACACCATCAACAAAGAATGCCATACGGTTATTCTCAGTTGTTCTTGCTGCCGTACCGGCAGAGGTTGCAGATTGTTCTGATGAAGATAAAATATCGCCACCCTCCTGTATTGAAACTAATGCTGTTAGAAACAATCCTTTGTAATCAACATTTAAATTTATAGCTCCAGTCCAATCTGGCTGGATATGACCAAGAATTTGTGCCTTATCTTCAGCAATAGTCATTAGTCCTTTATCATCAATAATCACATCACCAGATTCTGTTCTGTTGTAAACCGATCCACGAATTACTCCTAAACTCTCTCCAGGAATAGCAACTACACTGTTATTTCCGTCAAATCGATAAAAAGGAACATCTCCATATAATTCTACCAATTCACTATTGTTCTTCGCAAAATTAAAATCTAAACCTATAGTCAGATCCTTAGTTTTCAAAGGAACAGTTGATAACATTAACTCAACCCCCTTATTTCTAATTAAACCTGCATTAACAAACGAAGCAGAATATCCTGAACTCTGCACTGAAGGAACAGAAAGTATTTGATTTTTAGTTTCTTCATTATAGTAAGTGAAATCCAAACCGATACGATTACCATATAACCTTACATCAGCACCCAACTCCCATGAAGTTGAAAGCTCTGGCTTAAGATTCTTAATTACAGAACTGGAAACAACATCTCCACTAGTTAATCCAAAATTCCATGAATTAAGACTAAAAGACTGATTCGTATTGTAAGGCTCTGTTGATTTACCTACTCTAGCCCAAGATCCTCTTACTTTTGCAAATGAAATAAATTCTGGCAATTCAATCATTTCAGAAACAATCCCACTTAAACTTAAAGATGGATAATCATAAACATTATCATAGGTAGCATCCGAAGCCGTAAGGGTTGAAGAATAGTCTCTACGAAAAGTTGCATCTAAAAACAACATATTTCGATAAGCTACTTGTCCAAAACCATAGACAGAACGTACTTCCAATTCATAAAATCCTTCACTAGATTGAATGTTTGATCCCGCTCCCAAGAAGAAATCTCCTTCAGATGACAAACGACCTGAAGTTGAACTCAATGTTCTAGAGGTAACTCTTCGATCATTAGCACCAAAATTTAAACCAATGGTAAAATCATCATTTAATGTCTTATCATAGCTCAAAAGAAATTCGTAATTCTCCTCCTTAAAAGTTTTTTGCTGAGGATTGTAATTCGGTCTACTCGCATCAACATTATCGCCAAACAAATATCCTTCGGAACCTGTAAATTGATAAAAATCCATTCCGTACTTAAATTTTGCTTTTAATTCAGATGTCAATTTCAGATTAGCGGCTACATAACCAAATGTTCTATTTTTCTCATCTGTATTTGTAGTTTGTGCTTGCAAAAAGTAAGGATTACGCAAATTTGCATTTGGCGTTTTGTATAACTTCTCTGCATGCAATCCTGACTCAATATTATAACCTGGAGCTAAGTCCTGATTACGAATATTCATAGGCATAGTATTGAAATAAGAAACGTAAGAATAGTTGCCAATTTCAGGACGCTCGTTCCCTTTTGTATTAAAAAACGAAACTTTAGTATCAACATTCAACCAATTATTAACGTCATAATCAGCTCGTAAATCAAAAGTGATTTTTTCTACTTTATGATCTTCGTAAATACCATTCAAAATATCTTTACCTAAAGACACACGATAAGCACCTTCTTCATTTCCTCCTGTAAAAGCAACATTGTGCTTTTGAGTTGTTCCAGTGCGGGTAAAATCTTTCAGACGGTCTTTTTGCGCTTCGAATGGAAGCGTTTCTCCAGTCCATGACTCCAACATTTGACCATTCATTTCAGGTCCCCATGAAGAAGCACTATTTTTATCATATACACCTTCTGAACCTTGACCGTATTTATCTTGAAGATCGAGCATATAAGCTGCTTCAGACATCGTAAATGCACCAGAATAAGAAATTCCTAAACCTTTATTACGGGTTCCTTTCTTGGTTGTAACTAAAATAACTCCATTACCACCACGTTCTCCATAAAGTGCAGCAGCATTAGCCCCTTTCAAAATAGAAACAGACTCAATATCTTCTGGGTTCAAGTCAAAAGCACCACCAGCACGAGATGTACCACCCCATACTCCACCGTCTCTACTATTTCCATCATCGAATGGCACTCCGTCAACCACCCATAAAGGATTATTGTCACCACCCAATGAACCTGATCCACGGATTTCAATTCGAGAAGTACCACCCACACCAGCTCCAGACTGATTTATCTGAACACCAGCAACTTTTCCTGCAAGTGAACTTACTAAATCAGAATTACCAGCCTGAGTTAATACGTCAGCTTTTACATCCTGAACAGCATAACCAAGTGCTTTCTTATCTCTTTTAATACCTAATGCGGTAACAATTACCTCATCTACTTGCAGGGCATCGGTATTCATTACAATATTAATTACAGATTGAAAACCAACTGTAATTTGTTGCGTTTGCATTCCGACAAAACTGAATACTAAAACACTGTTAGCATTTGGAACGGTAATTTCGAATTTTCCGTCGATATCGGTTACGGTTCCAATTGTAGTACCTTTAACAACAACCGACACACCAGGAAGTGACATTCCTGAGTCTTCAGAAACAGAACCTGTAACTACTTGTTGTGTTGCAGAAACAGATGAATTGTCATCAGTTAAACTGTTAACGTTTGCATTTGCAGAAAATGGAAGAACCATCATCGCGCATAGCAACGCAAAAATCCCAATCTTACTTCCAAAACCTAATGGGTTAGCTAGGTTTGAATGAAGATTTCGTAAATAGCATTTCTTCATAGTTAGAATTATTAATTATACAATGAACAAAAAAATAATGTTTTTTTTTCTGTTAACAATATTAGCGCAATCGTATTAATTCACGATTAATATTGAATTAATGCATGACCAAAAATCATTAATCAGAAGTATTCCAACTGATTTTTACGCACTTAAAAGAATGTATCTGAATATTAAATTTTTGAAGGTTTATAGAAAGCTTACCTATTTTTGGTGAGTATTAATTATCCCATTTGTTCAGATAATCAATTTGAAAAATTGACAATCAAAACTTCTTGGAAGTATAGATAACGTAGTAGGCTACATAATAATAAAAACAAGACATTTAACATGTTTTATTGCGTAAAACATGACTCACAACATAGTCTCAAAATTAATCCGACAAACATAGTCTTTTTAGGGTTTTCTCTTTATAATCTAGCTATATTTAGATATATTTGAGGATTAACAAACCCACTAAATAAGAATGAGATTTTTAGTTGCATTATTAGCCCTTATCATATCTTCCCTTCATCTTTATGCCGACCATGGCGTATATTTTAAATCCAACGAAGTTTCTAAAGAAAATCGGACTGGTGTTGATATAACACACAAAAATAATATTTCATATACCAATAATTTCACCATTTCTTTTATGCTCTCTTTACGGGAAACGGAAACTCATTATGGCGAGATTCTATCCTTAAAAGAGGAAAATGAGAAAAATTTAATTCAGGTTACATACAGAGAACCAGATCTATATGTGATACACAATAAAAAAGAAACTAAGTTTCATTGTAATTTTAATGAATTAAACTTAGCTCGCAACAGATGGGTTTCTTTCGAACTCAAGATTGACAGCAAAAATGAAGAAATCTCCTTTTCATTAGGAAGCAATCACTTTAAAAATTCAATTCAATTTCCGAAAGCTTCTGAATTCTCATTGTCGTTGGGTGTTGTTAACAAGTATGGCTTTTATATAGATGAAGTTCCTTCTATGTCCATAAAAGATTTAGCAATTCACATTGATGGCACTCCAAAACATTTATGGCCATTTCGAAAAACAAATGGTGATGAACTAAAAGACATATTATCAAGTAGAACTGCGAAGCTATACAATCCTGATTGGGTAATTGATTATCACAATCGGTGGACAAAAGTTAAAACGTTATCATTTCCCTCCTTGCCATCTATGGCATATGATAAAAAAAATGAAATAATTCATTTCGTGCTTGAAAATGGTGACACTTACACCTATTCTCTTAAAACCAATATTTTAATCACGAACAATAAAAATTCAGGATACCCTGTTTTTGAAAAATCACAACAACTTATTTTTGATAGTAACAATCAACTAGTATCATACAGCTTAAACCAAAACGATCTTTCAAGCTACAATTTAGACAATCAAACCTGGAGTCATGCTGATAGTGTAACCAATGATCTCCCGAAGTGGTGGCATCACAACAAACTGATCCATCCAATTACCAAGCAAATAACTACACTTTGTGGATACGGCTACTATTCCTATTCCAATTCAATCAAATCATTTAATGAGAAAAGTAAAAGCTGGAAAGAATTGGAGCTAAAAGGTGATTTATTTGAACCCAGATATTGCAGTTCTCTTGGATTCTCCTCTGAAAACAGTAATGTTGCTTACTTATTTGGAGGATTGGGCAATTCACTGGGAAAACAAATTTTAGGAAAGGAGTTTTACTACGATCTATATAAAATAGACTTTGAGAAAAATGAGATTAAAAAATTATGGGAATTAAAACAAAATGATCAATTTCAATACCTACCCGTTAACTCGTTAAAAATTACTGAAAAAGACAGTGCATTTTACACCCTGATGTTTCCTTGTCAAAAAAGCAGTACTCATCTTAAAGTTGCGAAAGGATTTATTAACGATCCAAAATTATATTTTATTGGCGATAGTATTCCCTACGAATTTGTAGACATCAAGTCATTTGCGGATTTGTATTACTGGGAAAGTGAAAATAAATTGATTGCGCTTACTTCACAAGAAACTGATGCTCCATTATATGAAGTATCTATGTATTCAATAAGTTATGCGCCAGGAGCAGATATGGAATTAAACATGGATAATCATTCACTTCCATTATCCATAAAATTATTCTACATCTCTTTGGCTAGTATACTGCTATTACTAGTCTTTTATGTGAGGAAAAAAATTAAAACCAAAGTCAAAAATGAAAAAATAGAAAATAAGCCGGTTTTTACAATTCATGAAAAACTTCCAGCTTATAAAATTCCTCAATTGAACTCCATTCTTTTATTTGGAGGATTTCAAGTTTTTGATAAAAAGGGTAAAGATGCTAGCTATCGATTCAGTCCTACTCTAAAAGAATTATTCCTTTTAATTCTTTTGTATTCACTGGAAGATGGAAAAGGAATATCCTCCCGAAGAATTCAAGAATTCCTTTGGCCTGATAAATCGGAAGATAAGGCTAAAAACAACAGAGGTGTAAATATCAAAAAATTACGAGGCATTTTAGAAGATATTCAGGGTATTGAAATTACTTTTGATAATAATTATTGGAAAATGTCACTTGAGGAAAATGTTTTTTGTGATTTGGCAAACATTCAACAATGTATAAGTAGCCAAATTACAAATAACGATAGTGATAAAATAGAAGAAATAATTCAAATTTTACACAGAGGAACTCTACTTCGCGATATAGTTCCAGAATGGTTGGATTCTTTTAAAGATAAAACAACAGGTACAATTGTAAGTACGTTAGAAGAGATGTTGACTAAATTTGATTTTGAATCATCCATTCGCCTGGCTATTTCAAATGTTATTTTTGAATTCGATCAAATGAATGAAACTGCTCTGCGAGTAAAGTGCAGCCTTCTTTCCATTCAAGGAAAACATAGCATAGCAATGGAGACTTACGAAAATTACATAAAGCTCTATGTGAAACTTTACAATGAGAAATACCAATTCTCGTTTAAAGATGTCGTTTCGGAACACACATCGGTATAAGCACAAAAAAAACCAGACTTTCGTCTGGTTTTCAAAACCTAATCTAATCTACTAACTCTCTTATGAAATAAGGTTGGGAAAGGGAAATAATTTCATTTCCCAATCCCGGGCAGCACACTAATTACTACAAATTCTTATGAAGCGTTGGTTCTTTTCTCCAATAACGAAACAGAAACAACTCTTTATTTTATACCATTTTACCTATACAACGGCCAAAACATTTGGTCTTTCCCTAAACAGCTTAAATATTAATTCCCCAAATAAAGTGTTTGCCCATGCAAACCAAGATCTTGTAAAATTTGCAGGATTATTTTTATGAAATGTTTCATGCATAAATCCTGTATCTGCATGAGTAGCAATCAGCATCTGCAAACAGGAAATTATTTCCTGCTCATCATTGGAGGTCATCGCTCTCATTACAATACTCATTGGCCATATCATATCAACACCAACATGAGGACCACCAATTCCTTCAGCATACTTCCCCTTATAAAACCATGGATTATTTGTACTCAAAACAAACTTCCTTGTGTTTTGATAAAGAGGATCCGAGGAATCCATTGCTCCTAAATAAGGCAGAGCAAGTAAACTCGGAATATTGGCATCATCCATAAACAGCTTATTTCCAAAACCATCAACCTCAAATGCCAATATTTGGCCATAATTCAGATGCTCTGATATTGCAAAGTCTGCAAGAGAGGTTTCAACTTCTTTTGCCAGATTTAGAGCCTCACTAGCAAGCTTATTTTCTGCATCTAAATAAGTTAACATTTCAGACAATTGCCTCAACGAAGTGACCGCAAAATAATTAGATGGAATTAAGAAGGGTAAAACTGTTGCGTCATCCGAAGGTCGAAATGAAGAAACAATTAATCCAACAGGATTAACAGGATTTCCATATCCTCCGCCAGGCAAAGAATCATAGGGCTTCGTCGTTTTT
>JAQBBZ010000165.1:0-8115 GCA_032125735.1 Labilibaculum sp. | reverse complement strand
GTCGCATCTACTGCATTTGAAACAATTTCACGCAAAAAGATATCGTGATCTGAGTACAAAAATTTCTTAATGATTGGAAACAGATCGTTACTAGTAACACCAATTTTTCCTGTTGACATAATTATATCGTTTTAAAATTTTAAATTACAATTTTTCGAATGAGGAATAGTCAAAGCTTATGCCAAGAGGTAATTTCTGTCATTAAGACATGAAATAAGAAAAAAATTCAGAATACTGTCAGCTTAACCTAACAAAACGTGTGAAAACATTATTTACTCCTCCATTTTTAGCCTTAAATCGAAAAGCTTAACAATAAAACCGATAATAGTTGGCAGTAACTTCTTGAATATTTAATTTTATGTCGCACAAAACAAAACCATTATCTTATGCTGGAAAAATCTACTGCAGTTATCTCCATTAAAAATTTAGAGAAAAGCTACCAAAATGGCAGACAATCGAATAAAGTATTGAAAGGAATTAACATTGAAATTAAGCCAGGTCAAATAATTGGCTACATTGGTCCAAATGGTGCCGGGAAATCAACGACAGTTAAAATATTATGCGGCTTACTTACCGATTTTGAAGGTGATATTACGATTCTAGGCTATGACCTTAGAACCCAACCGATCGAAATTAAAAAGCGAATTGGCTACATTCCTGAAAATGCAGCTTTGTATGATACGCTAACGCCAAGAGAGTATCTTCAGTTTGTGGGAGAATTGCACGGAATGGCTCATGATGACATCAATCAAAAAATTGGGAAGCTTTTGAATTTATTTGATATGAAAGCTCATGCCGATGAACGCCTCAACTCCTTCTCGAAAGGAATGCGCCAAAAAATATTAATCATTTCCGGTTTAATTCATAATCCTGACATCATTTTTATGGATGAACCCTTGTCGGGATTAGATGCCAACTCGGTAATTATTGTGAAAGAAATTCTCACCCAATTGGCTCGCGAAGGGAAAACCATTTTCTACAGTTCGCACATTATGGATGTAGTCGAGAAAATATCTGATCGGATTATTCTTATTGATAATGGAATCATTGTGGCCGATGGCAGTTTTACAGAATTGAACTCAAAAGATCATACCGGATCCTTAGAAAAACTTTTCACAGAACTAACTGGTACTTCGGGGCACAGCAAAAAAGCAGAAGAAATTATTAATGTATTTGAGAACTAAAGCATGGTAAAAATAATACTTCTCAGTTTACTTCCTTTCCGGGGAATTATTCGTGCAATGGGTGTCGATTTCGAACAGCTTTGCAGCATTCTTAAGGTGAAATTAATGATGGATAACCGAAGAAGTTTATCCATGTCACAAAAAGGAAAAGAAGCAAAAAATCAATTGTTGCTGCAAACATTTCTTTATGCTGTAATGGGTATGCTCATAGGAATGAGTTTAACTCATATAAATTCTCCTTTGATAAGCTACACCATCTTCTTTTCATTTATCATGATCATGATTGCCATGCTGATGATATCGGAATTCACAACTATTTTAATTGACACGCGAGACAATAGTATTTTAATGCCCAGACCCATTAGCAGCAGAACAATTGTGTTGGCTAAAATAATACACATTGCCATCTACTTAACTCATATGAGTCTTTCTCTTTCGATTTTTGTGATTGCACTTACGATTATTAATCATGGAGTTTTAGCTACGCTCCTGCTCCTATTTCTAGTTATCCTGGCCACCTTATTCACATTGTTCCTTACCAATATTTTCTATCTGGGATTAATGAATATGGTGAACGGGCAAAAACTAAAAGACATCATTGTATATTTTCAAATTGCGATGGCTATTTTATTTATGGGTGCATATCAACTAATGCCCCGAATGATGGATTCCATCAATCTTGCAGACATGACAATGCCTATTCATTGGTGGTCTTATTTTGTTCCTCCAATTTGGATGAGTGGCACAATAGATTGTTTTATTACTGGTAATTACGATCTGTCACATCTTACTTTTATTGTTACCGCACTTGTAATCCCAATTCTTAGTTTGTTTTTTGTAATTAAGGTTTTGGCCCCAAAATTCAACAAAGCACTGGGACAATTAGACGTTGCCGGAAGCAAAAAAGTGAAAGTAAAAACGGAAAATAAAGACCAAAACAAATTGGTATATCAACTCAGCAAGCTATTTACCAGAACAACAGAAGAAGCTGCTGCCTTTAAAATGGTTTGGCTGATGAGCGGTCGTGAGAGAAAATACAAACAAACTGTTTTCCCTTCTTTTGGTTACATTCTAATCTTCTCTATCATGTTTGTATTCAAATCGAAAGAGGCATTGAATTTGGACAGTTTGGCTGAAAGTCAAAAATACCTTTTCTTCATATACACGACTATATTCATTGCATTTAGTATCACACAGCAATTAGGCTATAGCGATGAACCAAAATCAAGCTGGTTTTACCGGTCTCTTCCTTTATCGAACCCCGGGCAAATTCTGATTGGTGCCTTCAAATCGGTAATGGTGAAATTTTATCTTCCAACAATTACCATTATCGGTAGCTTTTGCTTGTACATATGGGGTATTCAAGTGCTGGATGATATCATTTTTGGTGCACTTTCCATATTTCTGGTTACTTCGCTAATGTTTTCGTGGCAAAATCCACAATTCCCTTTCTCTGTAGAACGAAATACCCAAGACATGGGTGGTAATTTTATTAAAGGGATATTATTAATGGTTTCTGTTGCCCTTCTTGGGGGCTTACATTACGGATTAAGCTTTATTCCTTACAGCCTACTTGTTGCCATTCCAATGCTAATTATACTCCTTTATTTTAATTTAAAAGCATTCAGAAATATTTCCTGGCAAAAGATAAATGAATAATTTAACAAAGGCTGTTTCGTAATTGGAAACAGCCTTTATTTTCATCCAATCAAATACAGCTATAGAGCTCTATATCACACGGTCTTCCCAACTGTTAAATAATACTCCTTTTTATTAAAAAACCATAAAACACAATTCCTGATCAACCTTATGTTTTATTTTTTTGATAAGTTTAACTAATTATAAAAGGAAACAATATCAGCCAATTAAAATTCCATTGTATCCTTTTTAATCTTTCAATCGTCCAAGTATTATTAATAACAATAAACAAAGTATGATCAAATTCACATTTAGTTTTCTTCTGCTTTTATGTTCTTTAGTGAGCAACGCACAACAAATTACCGGTACAATATCCGATACAGATGGAAATGCAATTCCATTTGCCAACATCTATAGTAAAGAACTTGCTAGCGGTACAACTTCAAATATCGACGGAAAGTATCAATTAGACCTTCCCAAAGGCGAATGGAATCTCGAATACAGGTATATCGGTTTTAAAACCAAGGAGGTGAAAGTAAGCATCAACGACAAAGATGTGGAAATGAATGTTGCTCTTGCTCCTCAAACTTATCAGCTAAAAGAGGTGAAAGTATTGGCCAGTGGTGAGGATCCGGCCTACTATGTAATGCGAAAAGCAATTGCAATGGGCGACTATTATACCAAGCAGGTTAGTGAGTACGACAACACTGTTTACCTAAAAGGATCGGGAAAGATTACCAGTGTTCCTCGACTTTTTAAAAAGAAATTGGCAGAACAAGATATTACAGAAGGAATGACTTTTGTGACGGAAAACATATCTAAAATTCATTTTGAATTGCCCGATAAAATTGAGGAGGAAGTAATATCTGTTCGTTCATCAGGTTTAGGGGAAGAGACCAACCCAATGCAATTTATTACAGCCAACCTATACAATACCAAAGATGATGGATTCATATCACCTTTGGATAAAACAGCATTTTCTGTCTACAAATTTCAGTTGGAATCAGTTTTTGAAGATCAGGGAAGAATGATCAACAGAATTAAAGTAATTCCCAAACGAAAAGGGAAAGATCTTTTTCGCGGATTCCTGAACATTGCCGAAAATTTCTGGACCATACATTCTGCCGATTTAAAACTCAATCTTCCAATGACCGATATACACATGCATCAATTGTATGCTCCTGTTAGCGAAAGCGTATGGATGCCGGTAAGTTTCGATTTTGATGTGAATTTTAAAGGAATGGGCTTTGGCATAAATATGATTTATGTTGCTTCTATTAAAGATTATCAAATAAAACTCAATCCTAATCTGGATCATGATTATTTAAAGCAACAAGAACTGGCTCTAAAACAGGAAGCTGAAAGTATTAATGAACTAAGCAATCAGAAAGATTCCGAAGTACTATCCGTTAAGGAGAAAAAACGAAAAGATGAAATTCAAAATCTTCTGGAAAAAGACGATATGAATAACGCGGAGATGCGAAAGCTATACCGATTGATGGAAAAAGAAAATCAGGAAAAGCGCGAAGAGAAAGTGAAAGAGCCTCTGGAAATAAAAATCGAAAAACTGAAAATTGCTAAAGATGCCAAAGATAAAGATTCCTTGTATTGGACTCAAATGAGGCCAATCCCTCTATCGGAAGAGGAGAAAATTAGTTTCACGGAAAAGGATTCGATTCAAATTGTGCACAACACTCCAGAATACAAAGATTCCGTTCGCCAGGCAAATCGCAAATTTAAGTTGAAGCATGTTTTGTTTGGCAAAACATATCAGTACAAAGAAGAAAATTCTACCCTTGACATACCAGGCCTTTTTGCCTTCGATAAGATTTCCTACAACACGGTTCAAGGCTTTACATTCGATGCACCTTTCAAGTATACAAAAAAAGATACTCTTGGTCATTATTTTGATTTCTCTCCAAATATGACTTATGCATTCTCCAGAAAGCATCTCGACTATTCTTTGGCTGGCAGATATCGTTACAACGGGATGAAAAGAGCCTGGATAGCTTTCGAGGCTGGTAGTAAAGCTGTCGATTTTAATGAAGATTCAGGCATTAATCCGATGCTGAATATGATAACTTCGTTAACCTACAAGGACAATCATTTAAAACTGTACGACAAAAACTATGTGAGTATTTGGCATAAAACCGATTTGGCAAATGGATTAAACCTCCGTACAGAATTGGAATATGCCAACAGGAAAAAACTATACAACACCAATAAATTCTATTTCTCGGGTCCGAAAGACAATGCCTACACGTCCAATATCCCTGCAGGAGTAAATCCAGAATTGGTTCGCGACAACAAAGCCTTCACTTTTATTGCCGAATTAGAATACACACCTCACCATCGATATACCATAAAGAAAGGTGTTAAAGATATGGTCAGCTTTCATTCTCAGCCAAGTTTCTCCTTGCTTTACAAACAGGGAATTAAAGATGTTTTCGATTCGGAAACTGACTTTTCCTTACTGGAAGCCTCGGTAAAACAAGCTTTCGATATTGGTTTTAACGATCGCATAAACTATAGCGCTAAAGCTGGAAGGTTCCTCTCCAATAAACAGACTTTCTTTGCTGATTACCGCCATTTTAACACCAGCAAACCGGTGCTTATGTTTGCGAACAAATGGGATACGTTCCGCTTACTGGATTTTCACCAACACTCTACTACCGAAGATTATTTGGAAGCACACCTGCAATACACATCCGATCGGTTTCTGCTAAAGCGATTGCCAATACTGAATAATTCGTTAGCCATTCAGGAAAAATTATTTGCCAATTACCTGACTAGTG
This sequence comes from Labilibaculum sp., assembly GCA_032125735.1. GTDB lineage: Bacteria > Bacteroidota > Bacteroidia > Bacteroidales > Marinifilaceae > Labilibaculum. The sequence goes on along the minus strand of JAQBBZ010000165.1, from coordinate 2,498 downwards.
CCGATAAAAAGAATTATTGGGAAGTTGGTTACAGTTTATCGCAAATATTCCTTCTTGTAGATATAGAAGTTGTCTGGAGTTTTGATGGCAAACATCACCGGGATACCGGAATTAAATTGAAGTTTAATCTGTAAAAAATAGTTGCTAAAAAAGAGAGGTCGATTGGCCTCTCTTTTCAATTTTAGCTTGCCTACTTATTTCAGGTTATTAGTAGCTTAAGTATTGTTAATCGTGCACTGCTATCTGGCTGCATCATTTTGTAATGCCGCATTCCTGCTTTTAAAAAGCGAAGCTGTTACAAGCAATAAACTGGCGGCGGAATGCTTCAACGCGATGGTCATGAATTGCTACGCGATGCCGGAACACTTCAACGCGACAACCACAAATTGCTACGCGATGGCGGAATGCTTCAACGCGATAGCCCCAAATTGCTACGAGATGGTGGAAAACTTCAACGCAATGGTGTAGGTTTCCAACGCGTTACCCTTAATTTGCAACGCAATGACGGAATACTGCAACGAAGCGGTTGTGAATGATATCGATTCGTATTTGAATTGAAAATCGACGAAGTCAAATAATCCTGATGCTGTCAAAATCAGTTCTCCCCTGTTTTGCATCCTCCAGCCCTGCAGGGTAAATGTTCAATAAAGACTCAATTTTCAAGATAAAAAAAGGAGATGAAAATTCATCTCCTATATCTTAGACCAAATGGATTTTAGTCTTGGCTATAAAGCTAAAGGGTATAATGCCGATGTATGTTGAGTTGGATCGTAGATGAGCTTGCGAATTTATGGTTCATAACGAAACAACAATCGGTATTAATTTATATTGGGTAGAAAGGAATACCTCTCTCCATATTGAAGCATTTGTTGCATAAAATCCATTGGGTAGGAAATTGTAACATCAACAATTTTGCCTTCTTCGTAAACCGGATGGTAATCCGGATTAATAAAGCCGGCATAAGCAGCCAAATTCAGCTTTTCAAATCTTTCCTTCACTTCTTTATGCAATTCCGTGTCTACTTTCACTGCATAATCTTCAACCAATAGTTTTCCGGCTTTAAAATCTCCTTCCGATTTTATCCGCTGCACTTCACCTAATAAATCACCAAACAACAATCTAAGTTTCTGATAATCGTTTACGATAAAATAAGTTTTCCCTTCTTTAGTAATCTTCTCAATTACCTGATTGGATTCTCCTTTTTCATAAACCCATTTGGCAATTAACTGGCGATTTCTCATGTGCGATTCCTCGATTTCTTTTCCCAGTTCGACTCTAGTCAGCTGAGTAACTAATCCATTACGAATGTACCCATCGTATTCAGCTTTAGCAACCTCCAAACTTGGCATTAAGCCCAATTCCACCATTTTAGGATCCATCATATAATACAAGGCGAATAAATCGGCACGAGCCTCTTCCAAAGTAGAATGATAATTTTTCAATGCATCCATTCCAACTCCTGGCAACAATTGTCCGGAGCCATGACCAAGGCATTCGTGCAAGTCGGTATGTAGGTTTCCACCCAAATATCCATGCTCTTTTGCACGTTCAATCTCCTCTGTGCAGTAAGCAAACTCTTCCACCATACCACCTTTTAGGGATGATTGATGATAAGCATGCGTAATGTTATCAATGGTAACCGATTTGCTTCCGTGCTCTTTACGAATCCACTCTGCATTTGGCAAATTAACTCCGATTGGCGTTGCCGGATGACAATCGCCCCCCAACATAGCAACCGTAATTACTTTAGCACTTACGCCTTTCACCACTTTTTTCTTGAATCGTTCATCAACAGGCGAATGATCTTCGAACCACTGCGCATTATCCGAAATAATAATCGCTCTTTTGGTGGCTTCAACATCTTTAAAATTAACGATAGATTCCCAGCTGGCTTTTATTGCCAAGGCATCGCCATATACTTCAATAAAACCGTTCACTACATCAACATGAGCATCCAGATCTTTTACCCACAAAATGGAATATTCGTCGAAGGTTTTTAAATCGCCGGTCTTATAAAACTCAACCAATTTCACCAACGATTCCCGTTGAAGCTCACTATCTGCAACAGGAATGGCTTTCTCTAACCAAAACACAATTTTTTCGATTGCTTCGGAATACATTCCTCCAATCTTCCATGTTTTTTCTATCAGCTCACCATTTTCCTTTACCAATTTGGAATTCAAGCCAACAGATATTGGTCTCTCCGGATCTCCCTTTTCCATTTTAGCATAAAAGTCTTCCACTTCCTTCTCGCAAACTCCTTCGTAGTAGTTATTTGCAGAATCTTGTATTAAATCCAGTTCAGGATTCAAAACCACTCTTTTTGCATCCACATCTTCCTCGAAAAGAACAGGAACCAATCGGGTCAGCAAGCCAACAACATCTTCTCCTTCCAACAAAGGGAGTAATTCATGATTCGTATTGCCCAACAACTCTCCAAAATACTCTTCTGAGAATTCGGGCATGAACTTATCCATCGAATAATGATGATGAATTCC
>JAQBBZ010000164.1:0-14583 GCA_032125735.1 Labilibaculum sp. | reverse complement strand
AGCAATATACTATTCAACATCCTGAATTGATGATTATTTACTTCCTTTTAGTAGTGATCAATTTCATTCTCCTTTTTTCCTACAACAGTAAACTTTTTATACAATGTATTGCCATGATTGTCAACCAAACTAAGCAGGTGTTCTCCTTCATCGGGGCTTAATTCCATTTGATGCAGAAGAACCGTTGTCCCTATAAAATCACCATCGAGGTGCCAAAAAACTTCTGCTTCGGGATCATGATGAGCCATCTCGAAAACAACCTTCCCGCGAATTCCATCCAAATCGATGGGAACAAAAATCTGATCGTTCCCTTTCGGATAAATTAACTCCATAACCTGTTGATTCTGAACGCCGGAACAATCATCACGAAATGGGGGTAAGGGACGATACAAAGCATTTCTTTTCTTATAATACCATTCCATCGCGGGTGGCAAAACAAACCAATTTACATGTTGCATGTTACTCACTTTTTCACATTTAGAATTCACCTGATAACGCTTACTGGAATCTAAATGTATCAATCTGTGATAGGGACAGGAACTGCTCTCTAAACCAGTTTTACAAACTAACATCGTATCAACAGTCTCACACCATCGGCCAGCTCTGTAACCACTTTGCCGGCAAACAGGAATTTCTTCCATTTCCTCAAATGGAATATCAAACCAAGAACCCGACGGCAGTAAATTGAAGACATCAAACATTACTGGAGCTGCTGCGCTTACGCCTGTTAATCCTGGTCGACCTTCACCATCAGCATTTCCAACCCACACGCCTACTACGTAATTTGGTGTGGTTCCAATAGCCCAGGCATCTCGAAAGCCAAAGCTGGTTCCGGTTTTCCAAGCCACTTTACGTGATGAAGAAAAAGATTTCCACCCATCTTCATCATCTGGTCTGTTCACTTCCAGCAATGCTTCAAAAGTTTGATAAATGGAAGCAGCACTTAATTCAGAATGCGATCTGGATTTACCAAGCTCAAGAGAATCCTGAAGTCGATAAAAAGCTTTCCGAATATCATTCGCAAAATACGTCTTATTGTACTGATTGTAATGTTTTAAAGTTCTTGCCAAGCCTGAATACATCCCACATAAATCCCACAACGTACCTTCTGCTCCACCCAATATCAAAGACAAACCATAGTGTCCCGATGGTCGATTAAGTGTGGTCATTCCCAATTTCTTCATCATGTGGTGAAAAGGTTCTACTCCGTAATCGCGCAACATGCGAACTGCTGGCACATTTAAAGAACGCGACAGAGCTTTATGGGCAGGAACTGCACCATCGTAGCGAAGATTAAAATTCTTTGGTGAATAGCCAGCAATTTGAGTAGGAATATCTGGAACAAGTGTGTTTGGAAGAATTTCACCACTATTCAACATGCCGGCAAACAAAAATGGTTTTAAAACACTACCAGTGCTACGTGCGGCACGAATAATATCTACCTGATTTCCATTATTCTCCTCACACAGATTGGTTGTATTGCCAACATAGGCAACACTTTGCCCTGTTTCAACATCTAAAACCAAAACGGCCATATTGTGAATTTGATTGGCCTCAAAATTTCTCTGATATTTTATGACCAACTCATTAACCTGCAATTGAAGTCGATAGTTTAAAGAACTTGTGATTCGTTCACCGGTATGCTCGATGTTTGCCTGATCGAGCAAATGAGGGGCCAACATTGGCAGTGAGTGAATTTTAGATGGTATTTCTTCCAATTTTGCCAATTCAGAAGTTGTAGAATCGATAATCCCTCTTTCCACTAATCGATCTAAAAGGCGATTGCGTTTATCGCGAAGCTTATTGCTGTTTCTTCCCGGATAGATTAATGATGGAGCATTAGGCAGTACTGCAAGAGTTGCAGCTTCGGCCCACGATAAATCTTTTGCATTTCGTGCAAAAAAACGCCACGATGCAGCCTCCAATCCAACAACATTTCCACCAAAAGGAGCATGAGAAGCGTACAAGGCAAGAATCTCTTTTTTAGAATATCCGAACTCTAATCGAAATGATTTTATCATTTCAACGAATTTCTGATAGAGGCTTCGACTCTTACCCTTTCTGGAAATACGAATCAATTGCATGCTTAGCGTGCTTCCTCCACTCACGACATAACCAGCCTTCATATTTTGAACGAAAGCTCTTCCCACCGAAACAGGATTCACTCCCGGATGATAATAAAAATACTGATCCTCGAAAGCTAACAATGACTTCTCAAACTTTTCTGGCACTTGTTCCAATTCCGGAAATCGCCATTGACCATCAGTTGCAATTCTCGCACCAAGTAACTTTCCTTCTCGGCTATAAAGAATTGTTGATGTTGGATCTTGAAACAATTTGGACGGCAGAGAAAACCAGAAATTGATTCCCAACAGCAAAAATGCCAACATAATTATGCGGCATTTTTTAGATTGACAATATTTTGATTTGGGTATTTTCATTTACTTTCTTTCCTTTGCGCTTACCACCCCTAAAGGGGAATTTTTTGTTCCTGCTTAATTTCAACACAATAAGCCTGTCAGGTCTTTCAGACTCTGACAGGTTAAAAATATCACTCTATTTCACAACTTCAACCCATTGACCAGGTTTGCGGGCATGGATACGATCATCATACATGGCCTCACAATTTACTGTTGGCAAATAATATTTCCCAATGTAGGTTGCATTTAAAGTAATCGAGAAAGTTTTGCTATTATTTCTATTCAAATCGAAATAGGTATATACACGATCGTCACGAATATCCTGATAAGTTGGAACATCAGATTTCACGACTTCGTCAACATCTCCAAAACGAGTATTTACAATCTCCCAACCCGATGGGAATATCTGAGTTAAAGCCATTTGCTCATAATTATCCATCACACCAGGATTTTCAATTCTAACATCCGCTTTAAAATCAGTTCCCTGTTGCAAACTCTTCACATCGATTGGATTTCCTTGCATATCTTTATAAGTAATCTTCAGTTTCAGATTCTCTTCGGCCGAGGTCTGATCTCCCGTCTCAGGAATTCCACTAATGCTCACTCGCACATAAAGAATACCATCAGAAAGGTTATTCACTTTTACTTTAGGCTTACCAGAACTTAAATCCAAAGGAATTTGAATAACTGGATTTTTGCTTGACAATTCCTTCACGCCACCACCATTTAAAGAATAGGAAACTTTTAATTCTTTCGAATCACCGCGTCCTGCAAACTCAGCCATTCCAATTAGACAGAAAGCTGTTGTTTGTGTACTCATCCATGAATCACTGGATAATTCTGCTGATAATTTCTGAACCAACGGAAATGCCTCAGTCTTTTTATTAAGCAAACTTAAGGTTTCCAGAATCATGGCTCTGTCACGAGTATCGGAACCATATGAACCGGAATGTTCACGATAAGCTTTCACTTCTATTCCCAAATTTTGAATCAGCTTCTCAGCAACTTCGGTTTGGCCAATTAAGTGATAAGCCGCCGCCAATCGCCACTTAGCTTCTGGTGAAAGTTTGTTTTGCTCTCTCATTCTATTCATAGACGCTAAATCAGGAGCCTCAGCTTCGGCAAGGGTGTATAATCGGTAAGCTTGCAACAAATCATGACGAGAATAATATTCGCCACCACGATAAGAAGAACTCTCCCAACTTTTAGCTTCTGATTTTTGATATCGCAACCAAGATGATTTCAAGCCAACAGGCAAATTATATCCCAACTCCTCTGCCTTCAACATAAAATGTCCGGCATAACTCGTTCCCCAATCACTGCCATAATCTCCTCCTGGCCAGTAGCTAAACCCCCCATTAGCCATTTGAAAACTCAACAATCTATTTATACCAGCCTGAACATTTTTAGTAATTCGAACTTTTTGATCCGCATCCAGAGTCACCACTTTATCCAAAAACAATTGAGGAAAAACTGATGAAGTTGTCTGCTCAATACATCCATGAGGATATCCGATAAGATACTCCAAACGACGACCAAAATCGATTGGTGGAATGCGAGACAATTCCAAAACGCCTTTATTGGTTCCATTCATTCCAGGAAGATTCAATAAACTCGCCCAACTTTCGCCAGCTTTTAAAAGGGTATCGCTTGCATTTACAACACGTGGATTTGGATTTCTCACATCCAATTCTATCTCGTAAGTCGTTTTTACATTTCCACTTTCGGCAAAAACTTTTACTTTGGCAATTCCCAATTTAGAAGCTACTTTCAGGTCAAAATCAATGACCTTCTCTCCCGTTTTTTCAAAAACGATACTCTTTTCAAGACCACTTTGGCTGATCAGAAATTCATTAGGCTCTATTCTTACTTTTACATTCTTAATTTTAGGATCCATAGCAAAAACAGTGACTGGTAATTTTACCGATTCTGTTGGACCAAGCACTCTTGGCAAGCTTGCCAATATCATTAAAGGCTTACGCACCTGAGTTGTTTTCTCAACAGATCCATAAGCTCCATTATCACCTGCAACCACCATCGTACGTACAGATCCAACATAATTCGGCATCTTAATTTTGTGCAATTTACGATCACCCGCACGCAATATATATGGACCATAAAACATCACCACAGGTTTAAAGCGATTGGCTTTGGCCTGTTTATTATCAACGGCATCCTCATCACCTCCAATGGCAAATGCTCTCTCCAATCTGGCGCCAAATGCTCCCATTACCATATCATACATATCCCATGTTTTTACACCTAACGCTTCCCGGGCATAAAAAGTAGTCCATGGATTTGGTGTTTTAAAACGAGTCAAATCAAGCAAGCCATCGTCAACAACAGCTAAAGTATAGGTCATTTCTTTCCCATTTTTTTCCGATACTGTCACCTCAAATTCTTTCTCAGGTTCCAACACATCAGGCATTTTAATCTCCGGACTCAATCGAGTATTCGGATCTTCAACCAAAATTGGAATCACTCCGTACATACGAATTGGCAAATCGTTCTCAGTTTGAGCGTGAGGCTGAACCAAAGTCACGCTCACATATGCGTTGGGAGCCATTTTCGCAGTAATATCAAACGAAAATTCTGATTCCTTCGATTTTGTATCTACCCAAAAAGCCTGCAAAACCTTTGCACCAGTTTCGATACTTACCAAAGCCTTTCCCGATTTTGAAGATGGAATTGTTACTTTAGCCTTCTCGCCTACCTGATATTTGTCTTTATCAGAAGTGAAAGAAAGCATGCTAGCGTTACTGGGCATTCCTTCGGGTGTGCGACCATACCATTTCGAAAAGTAAACCGTTTCGCCTGAAGAATGACCACTTATTGGATCAGTCACCCGAATTAAATAACGTCCGTAATCAGTCCAATCGTTGTATTCAATATTGAGCTTAAACTTTCCTTTCCCTTGCTTGGTACTCACCGTTTGATTAGAAACAATCCGAGTAGAAGAACGACTAATGTATGATGCCAAATTTTCCTCATCAGCATCCCACCACCATCGCCAATCAATCTTATATACCTTTACTTCAAGATTTTTTCGATCAACAGGAGCTCCATCAGCATTTACTGTGGCAATCTGAATTTCATGATCGGTATCCGTTAAATACCAACCTCGCTCCGATTCCGGCATTTGAATCCCCACAAATGATTCATAGGGAGCAAACTTCACTCTTTGCATATCGATACTAAAATCACCACTCTTTTCAAAAACACGAGTTATAAAATTAGCATTCAACATTCCAGGAGCAGATTTATTTCCTTTCAATTCCAAATCCACAATTGCCTTCCCATCCTGATCTACTTCTCCATCAAAAATAACTTGTTCATCGGCATAAAACTCTTTTGACGGATCATCAAAAATATAGCGAGGATACGCTTCAAATGAGGTTTTAGTGGGAACCAATCGCAAGCTAATATTTGCTTTTAAATCGCGGGCAACAGCTCCATGAAGCCATTTCACTTCCAAATTTGCTTTTTGATTCGCCGAAGAAGACTTTAAAACTTCAGATTTAAAATCGAGTTTAATTTTCAGTCTGTTGGGTTTTACGGTTTCAATCTTAATCGTTTTTGTAAAAATTGCACCGCCTACTTTTATTCTTGCTAACCAATCACCGGTTGGAGCTTCAGAATCGGTAGGTGTAATGAAAGAATAAAAGCCTTTTACACCTCCTGTACTCACTTTTTGTGTAACTGTTTTCCCTTGCGGATTAACTAATTCGAAAGCAACAGGATGATTATCGGGCAATAGATTCTCTGAATCTTCCAAAACAAAAGTCAGATACAAATTATCGCCCGGACGCCACACGCCACGTTCTCCATACAAAAATCCCTTTATCCCTTTTTGAACCACTTCTCCACCAACATTAAAATTACTTAGCGAAAGAGCCGAACCATCATCCAAACGCAAATAACCACGCTGATTTCCTTTTTTAGCGACCAATAGGAATGGAGTTCGATCCAATTGTACTTTGGCCAAACCATCCTTACCGGTTTTACTTCTGGCCATTAGTTGATTTTGATAATTATACACTTCCAACTCAACAGAAGCTTCAGGTTCTGCAGTAATCAAATTGGAAATAGCAAAAGTGATTGATTTATCATTTCCCCCTTTTGCAATAATTCCCAGATCGGAAGCAAATATATTTCGACTTACAAAACGCCCTCCATAATAATACGATACATGACACGGATTATCCTCTTCCTCCCAATCATATCCAGAAGGATAATTGTAGGACTCATACCATCCCGGCTGATCCCAATCTTTCATTTCATTCTCCAACTGCTGTTCTGCAATCAAATCATTCATACTACTAAGTTGATCTACAGTTTCCTCTTCCGATCCACAACCATAAATTGCATATTCTTTTCTAAAACGCAATTCTAGTTTGTAAATCGATCCAGGTTTCACATCAATGTAATTCGCAATATCCAAAGTATAGGCGTTCCATTTTCTCAATTCAACGGCTCTATCGGTTCCTAAATCAATCTTTTTTTGCAAAATTAAACGAGCGACTCTCCTGATGTTATCTGATTCACCCATTTTATTATCCTGCAAAAACTGAAGTATATTGTTCTCAAATATTTCTACAACTCTTAGATCAACAGCTTTTAAACTAACAGCTTCGAATGGCAATATCAATCCTTGCGATGAAGGAGAAATAACACCCTTTCCAATCAATCGAACGGCTGGTTTGATGTTCTCAAAAATGAGTTCCATTTTAGTGCTTTTTGTCAAAGCATAATCCATTACATTTCGAATTCCTTCTTCAAAACTAATCGTTTTTGTTCCAGATAAACGATAACCCGGGAAAGCCTGAACTTCATTACCATCCACAATAAATTTCAAAGAAGACATTTCTTCAATTTGAATCAATCCATTCAAGTTTTGATTTTTTTGTAAAGGATCTGAGAAACGAATCGACACATATTGTTCCGGTTGCTGAATCACAGTAACACTCATCACCTTAAAAACGTTCAAAGCTGGAATTTCAATCTCTTCCTCTCCTTTTTCGTCCACACCAATTAAGGATCCATTCCATTCCAGATTCAATTCTCCATTTTTCTCTTCTCGTTTCAAACTATCCACCACAAAATGATGTTGCTTTCCATCAGCCGAGTGTATCCAGTCTATGCTTTTTTTCTGCGAATTCAATCTTGCAGTTAGGACAGATTCAATCTCATCATCAAGAATTACATCGGCAGTAATAATGTATCCTTTGTATTTCTGATAAAGCATATCCATTTTATCACAAGATTGCAATCCTTCTCCGGTAAATGCAAAAGCCTGTTTAATGGTTTGGAAATTGAATTTCAGATTAGCGAATTCATCTGGCACCTCCATCAATTTTGATAATTTTACATTTACCATATATTGCGTACCTGATTTCATTCGGGTTTCTGGTCGAAATTCGAAGCAACGAGGATCTTTCCAATATGCTTTCCCTTTTACCGAAGGTGTAATGCTTACAATTCCCTCTTCCAACTCTTGACCCGGTTCAACCTGTTGACTGTAATCATTTACCAAGCGAATTTGAATAACAGCATCGGTAGATACAACACCAGAAGTAAAAGCCGAAATATATTGCCCAAAACCAGGATCAACTTTCTGGCTTTCAAACTTTTTGTCTTTACAGGAAAACATCGCAGGAATCAAAATGGCCAGCGAAATCAGAATGCAAAATTTTTTTCTCATTTTGTATATTGTGAGGATTAATTAAGTCAGCATAATATTAAGGATAAGAAATGATTTATCAAAGCTTATAAACAATCATAATTAATGATTATTGTAATAGTTTTCACATAATAAAAAAGCCGAAAAGGATATCCTTTTCGGCTTTACATATATTGTAGAATGATCTCTATTCAGATTTCTTCGCAGGTCTGCTTTTTGAGGCAGAATTACCACGACGCCATTCTTTACTTCCTGAATTTGACGATTTCGATGAATTCGAAGATGCTGTTGTCCTTGAAGAATTAGATGATCTTGAAGGATTTGATGCCCTTGAAGAATTTGATGACCTCGATGCATTTGAGGGCTTTGAAGATTTAGATGACCTTGGTTGTTGCCTTCTTCGATCTGGTTCTACCTCTTCAACAGCATTATCCTCCACGCCACCCGGAAGAAATGGATGATCCCTAACCACGTCAATATCTTGCTTAATTAGCTTCTGAATATCTTTCAAATATGGCCTTTCTTCCGTATCACAAAATGAAATGGCATTACCACTCGCACTTGCACGACCTGTTCGCCCAATTCGATGAACGTAGGTTTCAGGAATATTTGGCAAATCGTAATTCACTACCAATGACAATTCTGAAACATCAATGCCTCTAGCCGCAATATCTGTTGCTACAAGTACTTTTGTACTGCCATTTTTAAAATTACTTAAAGCAAGTTGTCTCGCATTCTGAGATTTATTCCCGTGAATTGCTTCTGCTTCAATACCTGCTTTAATCAATCCTTTAACAACCTTATCAGCTCCATGTTTTGTTCTCGAAAACACCAATGTAGATTCTACGTCTTCCGTTTTCAACAGAAAAGCAAGCAATTTTGGTTTTGCTTTTTTGCTCACATAATAAAGAGATTGTCCAACCTTCTCGGCAGTAGTCTGCTCTGGCCTTATTGTTACTTTATCAGGATTACCTAAAATTTTACCTGCCAAACTTACAATATTTGGAGGCATAGTAGCCGAAAAGAACAAAGATTGTCTTTGTTTAGGCAACATATCGATAATTTTACGAATATCGTGGATAAATCCCATATCGAGCATCTGATCCGCCTCATCCAAAACAAAATATTTAACATCTCTTAATGAGACATAACCCTGTCCGATTAAGTCCAACAATCTACCTGGAGTGGCGATTAAAACATCAACGCCCGCGTTCAAAGCCTTTGTTTGAGCTCCTTGTTTTACTCCTCCAAATACTACTGTATTTTGAATTCCTGTATACTTTCCATACTCTGAAAAATTATCCTTAATCTGAATAGCCAATTCGCGTGTTGGAGTTACTACAAGAGCTTTAATTCTACGACGACCTTTTTCCGGTGTTGCATCATTAAAAATGTGCTGTAAAATTGGAATTGCAAATGCTGCGGTCTTACCTGTTCCTGTCTGTGCACAACCTAATAAATCTCTTTTGCGAAGTAAAATTGGTATTGATTTTTCCTGAATTGGAGTGGGATGTGTATAACCTTTAGCCCCAATCGCTCTTAGAATGGGCTCTATAATCTCTAATTTATCAAATGTCATAAATGTTCTTAAATTGAGCGGCAAAGATAGTCTAATAGTTTGGATTAACAGCAACCAGAGTAAAATACCTGATTATCAATGAAATTAAACATCAACTATTAGTTTTGATTTGATAAAAAAAACAGATCAACACTATTATATCCTGGATTTTTAACATTCAAAACCATACCATTTTTATATTATCCTTTAGATTGAATCTTCCTGACAAGGAATTTCTTCGAATAAAAAATTAATTTTCTCAGGCAACCTTTTGAATTGAATCTTCATTCTTAAGTTTGTAGGAAACAATTTTGATCTCGGCTTGTGAAGAAATTATTAAAAGCTCTTAAAAATAAAAACCCGAAAGCTCAGGAACAGCTATTCAAGCAGTATGCTGATTACTTGTATCGTATTTGCTATCGGTATTTAAACAACAGAGACTTATGCCAAGATGTACTCTCTCAGAGCTTTCTAAGCATTTTTAATGGCATTGGAAAGACAGACATTCAAGAAGAGCATGTACTAAAAGCCTGGATGAAAAAGATCGCGATCAATCAATCTCTCATGGAAATCAGAAAGAACATTAGATTTTCGAACACTTTAGAATTGATTGAAGATATTGAAGAGTCGGAGATAACAAGTGATGAGAAATTACTGGAAGACGACCTAATACAAATGGTATTGAATCTACCTGATGGTTACCGCACTGTTTTTAGCCTGTATGCAATTGAAGGCTATAAACATGAAGAAATTGCACAAAAGCTTGACATTGCTGTTGGAACATCGAAATCGCAATTGAGTAAGGCTAGAAAATTATTAAAGGAAATGATTACAAAAACAGAGGTGAGATATGAAGCAGTCCGTTGAGAAACAAATAAAAAATGCATTCGAATCTTGGGATAATGAAAAGAATATCATTGGTTTCGACAAAGCAGCTGTGTGGAGTTCTATGCAAACACCTCACAAAAACAAGACCTTTATTATTACCTGGTTTAGAGTTGCCTCTATTGCTATTATTCTATTAATGCTTGGTGCTTTAGGATATTCTTACCGATTGAATCAAGCTTTGCAAATGAGCCAGAATCAATTAAGAATTGAATTAAATCAGGCCAAAGCACATATACCTCAAGTGGCACAAAAAGAAGTTGAAACTAAAATCATTTATAAAACACAAATCAAAACCGTTGAATCGGAACAAGCGAAAACAACCTTGACTAATCTAACTGAAAAACTGGAAAGTATTACTTCTAACAACGCAGCCTTAGTGCAACAAGTAAACGAACAGCAACTGGCAAACAATTCGTTAATTGACAGCATTACCAGTCTGAAAAACAATTTAGACGAAACGAATAAATGGTATGCTCAACAATTGAAAAATCGTGAAAACGAAAAGCAAGCCAAAGGGCTATCGATTGATATTAATAAAGAAGCTTTGATGGCTTTATCTAAAAATAATTCGAGGGTTAAAAGCCCTACAAAGAATCCAAACAGGAAGTTTAAAATAACATTTAGAAATAACTCACGTGAGTCTGAAACATCGGCGCCATTGTTTAAAGACCTCACGATGAAATAATCATGAACGCGGTTCATTCACTTATTAAAAAAAAACACATGACAAATAAAATAATACTACTTTGCGGACTTCTTTTTCTATTTTCGATAAAGATATTTGCTACCAATGAAAACAAATTTCATTCCGATACCATTCGTATGCAAATGCCCAATGGAACCACTATTGAAGGCAGAAGCACTTATGATGGCAAACATGATTTGGCAGGTAATCTTGAAATAAAAAATCTTCTAAATGATTTCCTTACACGCTGGGCTGTTTTAAATATTCCAGAACTTGAACCTAACAAATCAATTCTTCTTAAATATTCTACAATAAAGGAGTATGATAAGGATATCCAAAACACAATCACAATAGAAGAGATCGCCTCAACTAGGAGCATTACTTTTCCTACAGATACGGCTATTGCATTGGTAATAAAAGGCAATAACAAGGTAGAATTAAACTCGAAAGTTGCCGTTTACTTTAACACGATAAAACAATTGGAAGAACTTACAAAATATGACTTCTCGCAAATTCTAAAAAATACAGACCAACAATTAAAAAAGAAAAGTGACTGGTACCTTAAAGCTTCTCCTTTTGTTGCTTGGGTAAAAATAAACGAAGACAATTCCGCAAAACTGCTTCATCGAATAAATACGATGGCAACTACAAACGATCAAATTATTCTAAATGCAGGTACTTCACTTGAAAATGTAAAAGGCAGCTGGAATGGTAGCTTTTACGCCAATATGACGATTCAATTAGGAAATAAAAATTTAGCTAAACAAGCTTTTTCTTTGGGCTACGAATGGATGTACGATTTCTCATTCGGAAAAGAAAATATCAACCATTGGGTGAGTCTGGGCTATCAGCGTAATTTTTCCAAAGATCCAAATAAGCCAAGCTGGTTCGGATTAAATTTAGGATATCTGGCAAAGCGAAATGGTGATTTATTTGAAAAGAACTCCTTCCGTTTGGGAATAGAAAAGAAAATACACAAAAATATAAGCATTGTTCCTCAAATCTATTTTCACGATTTTTTCAAGGATCCATATCCTGGCTTTAAGATCAAGATACACTTGTAAGCTATTTCAAATCTGTAATTTCAAGAGATGGCTCTTCGTTTGATGAGCCATTTCCGAACCCTTGATCCCCAAAATCAGACAAGCCCATACAAATTTAAAACAGAACAAATGAACAAGTACTATACTATTTTACTGGCACTAATCATTTTCGCCAGCTGCCAATCTATAAAGATTACCGAAAGTACTGACTACTCAACTTATTTAAGAAATGATAAGATGATCATCACAAAAGATAGTCTTCTACACACAAAAGAGTTGATAAAAAGATACCATCCCAACCCATTTAATTCAATATCCGAAGTTAAATTTGATTCCTTAATAGATGAAGTATCGAAAACTTTCCCGACTGATTCTATTCCCGAAACAGAATATATTTACCAGTATCGAAAAGCTTTTGATAAAATCACTAATGGAGATCCTCATTTTCTAATATTACCTCAACTAAGAATATATCCACAATATGAAATCAAAAATAAGAACATCCTTGTTTGGCCATTTAAAATGCTCTGTATTAATGATACTCTTATAATAGACGAATCAATCTCTCCCGAATTACAAAAAGGAGATCAAATTATTTCTATCAATGAAAGATCTGCAAAAGAGATTGTGAAATACACCTATCATCATCGTTTTCTTGATTCTCGTTTTACGCAAGCTCAGAATCATTTTTGTTTTACACCAAGCTACAAGATTCAATACCTAAGAAAAGGCCAAAAACACAAAATTAAGATCCCCGGAGTTCCTTTGAACAAGTATTATTTTAAAGAAGAATACTATCCGGAAACAATCTATAGCGATTACAAAACCGGCTATTTTGGCATTAAGAACTTCGACAACAACAAATTCATGATTAAACGGCTGGCAAAATTCATAAAAAAGGTGCAAGCGAAGGGTTTTTCAAATATCATCATCGATGTTAGATCCAATTCTGGGGGTAGCGGAGATCGTTTTGATGAATTAATATCGCTTTTTACCGACAAAGACAGTGTAGGCTACCAAAGCGGATCACGAGTTATGGTCTCAAAAAAGACTCTTGATTATGGCTTCAGTGAAGACTCAATTGGAAAAGTTTGCGACATGCCCGAAGCGCATATTATAAAATCATGTCCTCTTGATATAGAAAAATATGCTGGAAAAATGAATTACTATGTGTTGATAAGTAAATACACTGCTTCTCAGGCATCAAGTTTCGCCAATATCATGCAGTACAATAAATTTGCCATATTAGTAGGAGAACCTTTAGCTCATAATGCACTTAGATATGGAGAGATTACAACTTCTCCCTTTAATAATTCGTTACTTGTTATTTCTACTGTAGAAATGGACGAATACAGCAATCAAGAAAATGGCATTATTATGCCAGATGTGTTAATTCCATATAAAGCTGAAGAATATAAAAACGGTGGCGACCCTATTTTGGAAAAATGTTTAGAACATATCAACTTAAATAAATCTTTAAGCTACAAGTAAACTCAAATGTATACAAAACAAAATCCCCCAAGAGTACAAAACTCAAGGGGGATTTATTATTTTATGTTGCTCCTATTTCTTCGAAGAATCGGAGGATGGAGAAGCTTTCTTCTTAATATGTATGAGCTCCATTTTGCGGATTCGCGCACGGATTGCTCCTTTTGTTCGCTTCAGTTTAATTGCCATTTCACCAACAGCCACTCCATCAAAAAACAGGTTAATCAACTCATCATCATCTTTTCTTGACCACGGATTGTAGGCTTGCTTATTTTCTTTTTTAATTTTCTTGATGGCTTCAAAATCTTCTGGGTCCATGGCTATAAATTGTTTGATGTTAGTATTTCTGAAGCAAAGGTAGTGAGAAGAATTCATTCCAAATAAAAAGAGCCTGAGAATGACGTGAAATCATTCAAAGGCTCCCGATTTATTGGGATGCTATTTATAAATTACTTCTTCTGAAGCATTTTCAATAACATTTCAGCTACAAGTGCTGATGATGCTGGATTTTGTCCGGTAATTAAATTACCATCTTCAACCGCATAAGCTCCCCAAGTAGCACCACGGCTATAAATACCGCCTTTTTCTTTTAGCATATCCTCCACTAAGAAAGGTACCACATTGGTTAACTGCACAGCCTCCTCTTCTTCATTGGTAAATCCAGTCACTTTTTTGCCTTTCACCAAGAATTCTCCATTTACATTTTTTACGTGTTGCAAGGCTGCTGGTGCATGACAAACAAAAGCGATTGGTTTATGAGCAGCATTAAAATCCTCAATCAATTTCGCAGAAGTTGCATCTTCCGCCAAATCCCAAAGAGG
>JAQBBZ010000163.1:0-18904 GCA_032125735.1 Labilibaculum sp. | reverse complement strand
GCTTATATTTTGGAAGGTTTAATGATAAAGCTGAATACTTCATTGAACTGCCTGATTAGTTTGGAGGTTGATGAGGAAGTTTCTGTTTCAAGATTGCTGACCAGAGGAAAGACTTCGGGCAGGGCAGATGATAATGAGCTTGTTATTCGTAACAGACTGAAGGAGTACAATGATAAAACCCTTCCTGTATTGCAGTTTTACAAAGATAAAGGTGTTTATTTTGGATTAAAAGGAGAGGAATCGATAGAGGAGGTGAATAAAAATATCCAGAAAATCATTAAGGAAGAGCTGAGTAAGAGTTTGTTCAATTTGGTGTTGTTCGGATATCCTGGATCTGGAAGAGGTTCACAAGGAATGGCATTAGCAAAAAAATATGGCTTGGAATACCTTGCTACAGGTCAGATGCTCGATCAGGAAATTCAGAAGGGTTCAGAAATTGGAAAACGAATTATTGATTTGTATGAAAATGGAGAATTGGTGCCCGATGAAATTGTGGTGCAGTTAATCGAGAAGAAGATTGCCAATTCGAATGGTGTAAAAGGATTTATTTTTAAGGGATTTCCACGAACATTGGTTCAATCGTACATTTTAGATGGTCTGTTAAAAAAGCACGGTTCCGCTATTTCTCAGATTATAGAAATTGAAGTGCCGACACTGGAATTAATCAGTCGTTTGGATAAAAGAAGTAAAACCGAACGGTGTATGCCTTACGATAATAATACCTCTAAAATTGTGAAACGCCTGCAGGAGCATGAAATAAAAACAGTGCCGGTAATTGAAAAGTACAATCAGTTGCATGGTGTGAAAAAGATAGATGGAGTCGGACAATTTGATACCGTTTTCGAACGAATCTCTGCTGAGCTTGAATCAGTATTAAAGCATTTAAGATAATTGTTTTGTGAAATGGAACTTAAAATTCTAAAATTGAAACGCTATGAAAACTAAAGCAAGTGGATGTGATGAAAAAAGTACGAAAGTTGTTTTTGCATGCTCAGGAGCTGCTGATGTTGGTGAAATAACAGATTTGGTGGCCCGAAAACTTCAGAAAAAAGGGAAAGCTCAAATGAAATGTCTGGCCTTTGTGGGAGCAGGGATTACAGAGATGATAGATTCCGTTCGGGGAGCTAAAATTCTGGTGATTGATGGTTGCCCAAAGGATTGCGGGAAATTGGTAATGTGTAAAAATGAAATCTCTGATTTTACACATTTACGATTAACAGAACTGGGGTACACCAAGGGAGAAACTCCTGCTGATGCTCACAATGTGGATGCCGTTTACGAAGTGGCATGTACTCTTTTGTAAATACTAAGTTTACTTAGGAGTGGTACTATTTTAGGAGAAGACACCCCCAAGCTTTGTTGTTGCTACTTTACTTTTTGTTGTTTCTATTCTATGTTTTGTCGTTACTACTTTATTCTTTGTCGTTACTACTTTACTATTTGTCGCAGCTATTCTAAGTCTTGTCGTCGTTATTTTGATCTTTGTCGCCACTCCTCTGAGGTTTGTCGCCACTCCTTTATGGTTCCGCGCCGTCGGAAAAGCTTCTAAATGCTCAGGAAATAGATAAATGTGTTATGCCCGATAAGAAAGGAGCACAAGCCGAATAGGATGTGCTCCCTTATTGGATGATTTCTAAATGTACATGCTATTCACTTCGTAAGGAATCAACCGGATTCTGATTGGCAGCCTTCCAGGTTTGTCCGCCAACAACTAACAGGGCAAAAACTGCGGTTATCAATCCTGCAAATACAAATGGAAGCGGACCAATACTAATGTGATAAGCAAATTGTTCGAGCCAGTGTTGCATGATGAAATAAGAAATTGGAACGGCTATAATAAATGCAATCGCAAGCCATTTCAAGAAATTGGAAAATAGTAAGGATGTAATTTCCCATTCGCTGGCACCCGTCACTTTTCGGATACCAATCTCTTTGGTTCGTTTTTGTACCATGAAAAGGGATAAGGCATACAAACCTAATAATGCTAATACCAGTGATATAATAGAAGTATATCCCATTAATTGAATAGATTCTTCTTCGCTTTTATATTTATTGCGACAAAAATCTTCTATAATCGTATAGTCTAGCACATAACCCGGATCAAACTTGCAAATAACCCGAGTAACTTCTTTTAAAATATTTGGTAGGTTGTCTCCTTGATATCTGATTAAAATATCACTAATCATGTCAAAACTATTATGGGTAAACATTAAGGGTTTTACCTTGGAATGAAGCGATTGGTAATTGAAATCTTTAACAACTCCAATTATTTCCTGAATCTCACCTTGGTATTCTACATTTACCCCAATCACATTATCTAAGTTGAGAAATTTTACTCCTGATTCATTAATGATTATTCCTTTTTGGTGAAATCCCCCGGTTTCTTTAAATGATTTGCCATCTATTAAATCAATACCGGTTGTTTTGAAATAATCGGGTTGAATTCGATAGGAGCTAAAGGATTTTACATTATTTTCTTCTTGTCCTAGTAAAGTAAAGGCTTGTCCACTTGTTCCTCCTCCAGGAATATGGTCAGAAGCTGAAACGTATTGAATCGTAGGAAGCTTTACTAATTCTTCTTTTATTGAAAAGTAGGATTGATTAATTTTGGCATTCATGTTTCCTATTGCTACAACTTTCTCCGGATTAAAGCCTAAATCAGCATTTTTCACGTAAGAAACTTGTTGATTAAGTATGTATAGTGTTGAGATAAGTACAATTGAAATAGTGAACTGAAAAACAACAAGAAATTTTGTAAGAACATTTTTACCATTCATTTTTATACCACCACTTAAGGCTGAAGATGGAGAGGGTTTAGATATAAAAATTGCCGGATAAACTCCTGAAATAACTCCTACAATTATTGCCAGTAATGGCACACCCAGACTTAGTAAAAGATTATTAGAATAATCCAAAATTAAATTTCTGTGAATTAAATATCTAAAATGAGGCAGGAATACCTCTGCTAAAATCAATCCAAATATCAATGCAATTGATGCCAGTAAGATAGAATTGCCAACAAATAATTTGATTAATTCCCAACGTGTTGCGCCAATTGCTTTCCTCATTCCAATTTCTTTAATCTTCCCCTCAAATTTCACGGTCATGATGTTAATAAAATTGATTACGGCAATGAATAGAATAAGAATAGCTAAGAAGATGTAAATAAGAACAATCTCAAAATTGCCATTTGCAGTAATGCTGTGTAGGTTTTTTGAATGTAAATGTACATCACTTAGTTTTTGGAAGTAAGCTCCGGTTTTGTAACCATTTTCCTGAAACCCATCTATTATTTTACGGTACTCTTTCACAGTATTAGCTAATACTGTTTCTTCATCCGCTGTTTGTTTTGTCAGTGCGTATGTGTAAAATTCTAAACCAGATTTGGCATCAATGGGATAAATATATTTTAGAGGGGCAAGTACTTCAAAATCATAGTGTGAATTGGAAGGCAGGTTTCGAGTAACACCACTAACCGTGCAATCAATTCCATTAAGCGTAACCTGTGTTCCGACTACATCGATATTTCCAAATATAATATTTGCAGTTTTTTCACTGATGACTATACTTTTGGGATCTTTCAATGCTTCTTGAGGATTTCCTCTTAAAAAATCAATGTCAAATACTTTATTAAAATTGTCATCAACAAAACGAAGGTCAAAATTGAAAAAGCGTTTTTCATTGTAGATGATCTCACATTCCCAGCCTTGGTAAAGCTGTGTGATTTCCTCTAATCCAGGGATGTTTTCTTTGAATTGTTCGTGGTTGAGGCGGCGATTAATTGCATAATCTTGTGTGCTTTCCATTCCCAATTGCGAAATCAATCTGTGAATACGATTGTACTTGGAATTGAATTTATCGTAACTGAGCTCATACTGAACGAAGAGAGAAATAAGAATTACTGCAGCCATTCCAGCTGCCAAACCAAAAATGTTGATGATGGAATTTAGTTTGTCTTTTGCCAGACTTCGAAAAGAGAGTTTAAGTTTGTACCAAAGCATAGAGTCGATTTTATTGGGCGATTAAAAGTAATAAGATTGTTGGATTATTTATAATACTGCGGTGGCTGTGATATGTGATTGCGGGTCTTTTCTGCTTTCCGAAACAATTTTTCCATCGAATAGATTGATCACCCGGTCTGCATATTCTGCATCGCTTTGCGAGTGGGTAACCATAACGATTGTGGTTCCTTCCCGGTTTAATTCTTTAAGCAGCTGCATTACCTCAGTTCCGTTGGTCGAGTCCAGATTTCCCGTAGGCTCATCGGCCAAAATTAGTTTAGGATTCGAAACTACAGCTCTTGCTATGGCCACTCTTTGCTGTTGTCCGCCCGAAAGTTGTTGTGGGTAATGCTTCTCACGGTGCGAAATATTCATGCGTTCCAATACTTCCAACACTTTTTCTTTCCTCTGTGCCGATGGAACTCCCATATAGAGTAGAGGCAACTCTACATTTTCAAATACATTTAGTTCATCAATCAGGTTAAAACTCTGGAAAATAAAGCCGATGTTTCCTTTTCGGTATTTGGTGCGTTGTTTTTCCGTTTTCTGAGAAACATCGATATCATTAAAAATGTATCTTCCTTCGTTCGGATTATCCAATAAGCCAATGATGTTTAAGAGAGTAGATTTACCGCAACCGGATGGTCCCATAATCGCAGCGAATTCTCCTTTTTTAATGTGAATAGTAACATTCTGCAAAGCAGATGTTTCAATTTCCTCTGTTCTGAAGATTTTTGCCAGGGCTTCTGTTTTAATCATTTTGTTTAATTTGTGTGTTTCGATTTTGGAGAGCCAAGTATTGTGCCATTTTTAAATGATACAGAAATACAGGTGTTTGTGTTTGTGATAAGAAATATTGTGTTGGAAAATCCAACACCTGATGTCGATATTTACAACAATATGATTATTTTAACCCAGGAATTTAAATTGATAAAAGAATGGCTGGAAAAGGAAAGCTTTTAATTATAGATGATAATGAGGAGCTATTGTTTGCTTTGCAATTATTTCTCAACTCTCATTTTGCAAAAATCGATACCATTAAGAATCCCAATCAATTGCTTTCGCAGCTTGAAGTGGATGAGTATGATGTTTACTTGCTGGATATGAATTTTAAAGCAGGAATCAATTCAGGAAATGAAGGCCTGTACTGGTTAAAGCGAATATTAGAATTTGATGCAAATGCATGCGTTATTCTGATTACAGCTTATGGTGATGTGGAATTGGCGGTGAAAGCAATGAAAGAGGGGGCTGTCGATTTTATTCAAAAATCATGGGATGAAACCAAGATATTATCAACTTTACTTTCAGCATACAAATTGCGGAATTCAAAACTCGAAATAAAAGGATTGAAGGAAAAGCAGAAGCAAATTAATCATCAGATCAATAAAAACACTCAATTTGTAAGAGGGAATTCCAATGCCATGAATGAGGTGTTTCGAACCGTAGAAAAAGTTGCTGCAACTGAGGCTAATGTTTTAATTGTAGGTGAGAATGGAACCGGAAAAGAGGTAATTGCACGGGAACTTCATTTGTTATCGCACCGAAAAGATGAGGTATTTGTATCTGTTGACTTGGGTTCTTTGAGCGATAACTTATTTGAAAGTGAGTTGTTCGGCTCTAAAAAAGGTGCTTTTACCGATGCAAAAGAGGATCGAATGGGGAGATTTGAATTGGCATCAGGAGGAACGCTGTTTCTGGATGAAATTGGTAATGTTCCCATACATCTGCAAACAAAATTATTAACGGCCATTCAAAATAAGCAGATTGTGCCGGTAGGTGGAAATACACCCGTTGAGGTAGATGTTCGTATACTTGCTGCTACCAATTGTAATTTGCTTGAGATGGCTGCAAATGGTACTTTTCGGGAAGATTTGTTGTATCGTTTGAATACTATCATGATCGAATTACCAACTCTGCGGGAACGAATTGATGATATTCCTGAATTGGCTGATTTTTTCCTGCAAAAATATGCCGATCAGTATCATAAAGGAGAATGTACTCTTGATAAATCAGCAATAAAGAAACTTTCGGAATATTTATGGCCAGGAAATATTCGCGAATTTCAACACATTATCGAAAAATCAGTTATCTTATCGGACTCACAAAAATTATCTGCTTCGGATG
This sequence comes from Labilibaculum sp., assembly GCA_032125735.1. Taxonomy (GTDB): domain Bacteria; phylum Bacteroidota; class Bacteroidia; order Bacteroidales; family Marinifilaceae; genus Labilibaculum. Next base: position 12,779 of record JAQBBZ010000163.1, on the reverse strand, counting down.
TGTTAATTGGAGAGGGATTTCAATTATCTAAAAAAATATTGGATAGTTTTAATTTGACAGATAATGAGAAGTTTTTAATTGAGAAAGCAATAAGGCACACGGGTGGGAATATGAGTCTGGCGGCGAGGGAATTAGGGATAAACCGGTCTACATTATACGATAAAATTAAAAAGTATGATTTATAAAAGATTCTATGTTTGGATGGTTGTTCAAATCATTTTTATTTCCCTTACACCGGTTTTGTTTTGGTTTGTATTCTCAAAAGAATACATGGTGGTAACTACTTATAGTCTTTTGGCTTTATGGATTTTACAAATCGGATATCTTATTTTTTATATCAATAAAACGAATCGTGATTTGTCCAGATTTTTTAATGCTTTTCAGTATCAGGATTCTACATTGGTATTTAATGAGCGTAAAAAAGACAAAGCCTTCCAAAATCTGCATCAAAGTTTCAATCATATTATCAATGCATTTGGAAAGGTGAAAATTGAAAAAGAAAAGGATTTTGTTTTCTTTCAAAACACGGTAGAATTGGTAGGTGTTGGATTGTTGGCGTTTGATCACAAAGGGAATGTGCGTTTGTGCAATAAGGCTTTTAAGGATCTTTTTTTGGTTAAAGAATTTCAGAATATTTCAGAATTGGAATGCATTGAAAGTGAGTTTCCTGATTTTTTATTTCGAGTGAAGACGGGAACTCAAAACCTAAGGAAATATTTGGTGAAAAGCCGAATTTTAAAATTGGCAATTAAGGCAGTCGATTTTCGATTGGAAGAGGATTGTATCAAATTGATTGCTTTTCAGGATATAAAAAATGCAATTGACAAGGGGGAAATGGATGCGATGCATAAATTAATTCGGGTGTTCACGCATGAAATTATGAATTCGGTGAGTCCTATTTCTATGTTATCCGGAAGTTTAATTGATTTATATGAGAAAAACGGAGATCAACCATGTAAGGAAATATTAAGTGATGGCGCTATCTCAAATACCCTAATGGGTTTAAAAACCATTAGGAAAAGAAGCAAAGGCTTAATGGCTTTTGTTGATGAGTACAAGAATTTGACACAGCTTCCTAAACCTCATTTTGAATTGCTCTCAGTTGAGAAATTGTTTTCGCATATCGATACCCTATTTAAGGAAGAGTTTAAATCAGAAAAAATTGAGTTCACATATCATTTGCATGATTCCCAGCAGGAGTTAATTGCGGATGAAAAATTAATCTCTCAGGTGCTGATTAATCTAATTCGGAATTCTATTGAGGCATTAGTGGATACGGAATCTAAATCCCTTTCGATTTCAACAGGAGAGGGTAATCCTGTTAATTTTATTATTGTTAGGGATAATGGTAAAGGAATTCCCGATGATGTTATCGATACTGTTTTTACACCTTTTTTTACGACAAAGGAGAAGGGGTCTGGAATAGGATTAAATCTTTCGAGACAAATTATGAGCTTGCATGGCGGTACTATTTCAGTTCGTTCAAAGCCAGATATATTGACTGAGTTTTCTCTTCAGTTTTAGGAAAGTAAATTGAAGTTTTAGCGTGTTTTAAATTGTAATTGCTTCAACATAATTGCAGAAAAAAAGCGGGAATTAGCCCGCTAAATTGTTGCGTCTTAATTCATCCAGATTTATTCTTGCGATCTTTTCATCCAGAGTTTGAAGCAGATCATTTAACTTGCTGCATGGATATTCAGAGCACTCGGCACAGGTAGCGTATAATTTCTTTCGGGCACAAGCCCTAACCTGGCATTCTGCGCAATGTCGAAATTTTTTGCCCCAAGGTTCATGGCATCCTTTGCAGGTGATTTCGCAAGCATCATACTTATTTTCTTTATCTGACCATAGCTCTGCAATCTTAATTCTAACAATTTCTTGATCCTTTTGTGTTGCCACATAAGCAGGGCAAGTTGAACAGTTAACACCGCAGTAGGCTATCTTATCTTTCTCCTGTATTCTTTCCATTTTAGCACTGAGGGTTTTTACTTTATTATTCTCTTAACTCGATCTTTAATTACAGAATTATATCTTTAAATATAAGGAAGATTTTGAAGTTTTTCAAGATGTTTAAAAGCTTATTAATTATAAATTAAACGGGAGTGTTTTGCTCTTTGTGACGAGAAAAACAAATGCGGTTTTATGCATGTAGTTTCAACCTTTTGGTTGATAACCAGGCATCAAAAAAATCCCCAAAGATTTCTCATTGGGGATTTACTATTTTTAAAGATAATCTTATTTCTTTTGCTCTTTAACTTTGCAAGTGTTAATACCAAAAAGTCCGTAAGGAGGGCAGCTCCCAACAAGGCTTGTAATAAGGAACATGCCTGCAATTACCAAAGCTACAATCCCAAGAGTTCCTGTAATGATATCCATAAAATAAAGGATTGTTAGAATAAGAGCTACAATTACTCTTAAAATACGATCAATCTTACCCATGTTTTTTTTCATGATATTTGAATCTTTAGTTGACAATTTCAATTTCGTTTATTGGTTCAATAAATACAGGTTGCTTCTCAGAAAAAGTTTTAAATCGTTCTAAATTTGTTCCATCAATTTCTTGAAAGCTTTTGGTGAAAAATAAAAACAATGATTTAGCAAATGGGTTGGTTCCTTCAATAGAATAGTTTGCAATCATCTTGGTGCCATTTTCTGATTCTGAGAAGGTAAAATGATTGTATTTGTGCATCCATCCTGCTACGAATTCCACTTTAACCATTTCGTTTTCTTTATAGTCGGTTAGTGTTTCAATTAACTCTACAATTTTACCATCATTGTCGACCATCATTTTGTATTCACTACCAATTTTGTTTTCAGTTTCGGTGATTGGTTCAAAACTTTTAATTTCTGTAAGCCATTCCGAAATTCGGTCGTGATTATTGAATAATTGAAAAACCTCTCCTACCGGACGATTAATTTCTGTTTCTAGTTGATATTCTTGTTTGTTTAGAAAAAGACCAAGAGCAACAAAGGCAAGGAATACGAGAAGTAATATAATACCAGATTTTTTTAGTGTTTTCATGGATTTATTTTTCGATGAATGATTTAAAATCAGCCAATCCCTTTTCGAAATCTGGCCCAATGGCTTTATCAATATTCATAAATACCATCATTATGGTTGTTGGAAATGTATTGTTTCCTTTAAACCCCCATGTAACTTCGGTTCCTTCATCTACTTGTTTGGTTGTAAAAAAGCCGGTACTGGTCGATTTAAATGGTTTTAGAAAACGAAGTTCTGTTTCGATATAAGAGGTAGGCTCTATTTTGGTAATTTCTTGTTCTCCTTCTCCAACTTCTTTATTTCCTATCCAATGTGAAGTTGAACCAATTTCTCTATCGGTTCCGTTGTATTCAAGGATCATATCCGGGTCTTTAGAACCCCATGGTGACCATACCTGCTGGTCTTTAAGAGAGCAAAGACTTTTGAAAACTGTGTCGATGTTAACTGAAACAATAATTGTTCTTTCAACATGGTAGGTTTTAGGAGCTATAAAATGAAGAATAGCCACCAAGAGGCTAACTCCAAGCAGAATGTAAATTAAGATTTTCATAGTGTAAATGTTAGTTAGCAATTATTTATTTTGTGTGGTAATACATTTATTAAAGATAGGAAATTTTCATTTTTATTTGGAATGATTCAATAAAAAAAAAAGGATGACTACACTTAGTTGTAAGACATCTCCTTTTTTTTGTCTGGTACTTATTTTTTTAAGAATTGGGCTGATATAACTTCGTTTAAATCGTTTATTAAGTTCAGGGAAGGTTGAATCAGAACTGGAGATTGGAAATAATAATAATGGATTTTCTTTCCACGTAAATCATAAATGTTACAAACAATTTGCGTCTAATTTTATAACTTTGAGTTTCAAATTCTATTGTATTTATGAACAAAACAAAAGCATGGATTCATGCATTTCGATTACGGACTTTACCTTTAGCACTCTCTAGTATTTTTTTAGGGAGTTTTTTAGCTGCTGCTGATCATGCTTTTAGTCTTAAAATTTTCATTTTAGCAACTCTTACGACTTTATTTCTGCAGATATTATCAAATCTGGCTAATGATTTAGGTGATTCAATTTCAGGTGCTGATAATAAGGACAGGGTTGGGCCGGAAAGAGCAGTGCAAAGTGGTGTTATCAGTAAGAAGGAGATGAAAGGTATGCTTGTCTTTTTTGCTTTACTTTCATTAAGTTCTGGATGCTGGCTTTTGTTTGAAGGGATGCAGTTAATAAGCCTTAAGCAAGGAGGTATTATGCTGCTTATAGGTCTCTTAGCCATTGGTGCAGCAATAAATTATACTGTAGGAAAAAATCCATATGGTTACAGTGGTTTCGGTGATTTATTTGTCTTTCTTTTCTTTGGCTTGGTTGGTGTTTTGGGTACTTATTTCCTTCACACAGGAACGATGGCCTGGAGCCTGTTTTTACCAGCTATTTCTATTGGATTACTTAGCGTGGGAGTTCTGAATTTGAATAACCTTCGTGATGTTGATAATGACGGGAAAACGGGAAAAATGACACTAGTTGTAAAGATGGGTGTTGTTAATGCAAAAAGATACCACATTGCAATTCTTTCGATTGCCATGATTTTGCCCTGTTTGTACACCTTGCTTCATTGGATATCAGTATTTCAGTTTTTATTTTTGTTGAGTTTTCCGTTTATTCTGCGAAACATTTTGCGTGTAATTAGAAATACTAATGCCAGAGATTTAGATCCGGAATTAAAACGACTGGCAATTTCCACCTTACTATTTAGCCTTAGCTTTGGTTTAGGATTGGTACTTTAATTTTGATTTGATAAGGTGAAATGAGATTTCTACGATTAATCTCACATCTTTAATCTCACATCTCATATCTATATAAATATGCTTAAAGCAGATTATCAATATTATCCTCTAAATTTTAAACAAGCCAGCGGAACCTCGCGAGGTGTTTTAACTCAAAAAGATTCATGGTTCATTCGTATTTGGGATGATAAAAATCCAGATGTGAAGGGAGTAGGGGAATGTTCCATAATTAGAGGATTGAGTTCTGATGACAGGGAAGGTTATGAGGATAAAATCAAAGAAATTTGCGAGAGTATTGATGATTATTGGTATTATTTGGAGGATGGATTAACAGAATGGCCTTCGATATATTTCGGATTGGAAACAGCTTTTTTAGATTTTCAGGCGAAAGGAAGTAAAGTGCTTTTCTCTTCTGATTTTACGAAAGGAAAAGCTCAAATTCCAATTAACGGACTGGTTTGGATGGGTGATTCTGGCTTTATGAAAGAACAAATTCAACAAAAACTGGAAGATGGATTTGATTGTCTGAAGCTTAAGATTGGAGCCATCAATTTTGATGAAGAAATTAAACTCTTACAGGCTATCCGTAAAGATTTTGGAGCGGATAAAATTGAATTGCGTGTTGATGCCAATGGAGCGTTCTCTCCTGTAGATGCCTTAAATAAATTAAAGATCTTATCCGAATTTCAAATCCATTCAATTGAGCAACCTATTAAAGCAGGACAATGGAAGGCAATGGCAGATTTGTGCTTGTCTAGTCCATTACCTATTGCTTTGGATGAGGAATTGATTGGAGTATATAATTCAAGTGTGAAAGAGGAACTTCTAGATGCAATTAAGCCACAATACATTATTCTGAAGCCAAGTTTATTGGGTGGAATAAAAGGAAGTCAGGAATGGATTGATCTGGCTGAAGAAAGAAATATACCTTGGTGGATAACTTCGGCATTGGAATCGAATATAGGGTTGAATGCCATTGCACAATGGACTTACACTCTTAATAATTCGATGCCACAAGGATTAGGAACCGGGCAAATCTATAGTAATAACATAGTGTCACCTCTCTACATGAGTAAAGGCTTCTTAGCCTACGATACTTCTGCAAAATGGGAGATTTAATTCAACGAACATAAATATGCGGGAACTCACTATAAATGGTAAATTGTATTCGGAAGACGAATTGCCTAAACATTGTAATAGTCAATTGTTGATCAGCGATTTTCAGTGGGAGCGTGATGTTTATTCTTTTATATTGGAATGGTTGGATTCGAAAGAAACCATTTTAGCTAAAACTTCCGGTTCCACAGGAGAACCTAAATTCATGGATTTATCGAAGGAACGCATGATAAATTCGGCTCAATTAACAGGCGAATATTTCAAATTTGAAAAAGGACAGACTGCTTTGCTCTGTTTATCGACAAATTTCATAGCAGGAAAAATGATGGTGGTACGTGCCTTTGTATGGCAGTTAAACTTGATTCTTGTGGATCCAAATGGACACCCGATGAATAATTTGAAGGATAAAATTGATTTTGCTGCAATGGTTCCGTTTCAGGTGATTAATTGTTTAAAAGATGGGATTGATTTTGGATTGATAGCCAATCTTTTAATAGGAGGTGGTGCCGTAGATGCTAATTTGGAAGAACAGTTACAAGAACTGCCAACCAAATGTTTTTCAAGTTATGGGATGACAGAAACAGTTTCTCATGTTGCCATTAAAGCTTTAAATGGAAATCAAAAGTCTAAATTTTACGAAGGATTGGGAAGTGTTACTTTTTCCTTAGATGAAAGAGCATGCTTACAGATTTATGCACCGCAAGTTCTTTCTGCGTCAATTTGTACAAATGATCTTGTAAATCTGATTGATGAAAAGCATTTTATCTGGTTGGGGCGATATGATAATGTTGTGAATTCAGGAGGGGTTAAGTTGTTTCCTGAGCAAATAGAGGAAAAGCTAAAAGATGCTATTTCTGATCCTTTTTTCATTACTGGAGTGACGGATCAATTGCTTGGACAAAAGTTGGTGTTGGTAATTGAAAAAGCCGAGCAATCCTCAGAATATGTATCCAATTTATTGGGAGAAATAAAAGGCTTGCTCGATAAATACGAACAAGCCCGGGATATTATTTTTATTCAAGAATTTAAACGAACTCCCAATGGAAAACTTCAGCGTAAGGCTACAATGTCTTTACTTAAACTTCTCAGGTAAGTAAGTAATTTTTTTAAGTCTTGTGGTTTGTCTAGATTTAGTTGATTCAATTTCTCAAATTCATTGGCTTTTTTTATAAGATTCTTAAACGAATTTGAAATCAAACTTCTAACAGAATTGAATTTCCGAGGTAATTCACCTTTGTTTTGAACAAGATAATAGGATTTTAATTTAGGTGCTTTTAATTTATTTTCAGTTGTGGAAATAAAATGTTTTACATAGATTTTTTGACCTCCACTGTATAATTTTTGGAGGTACCCATTCGTAGTATCTTTTTTCACTATGTATTTTGTATACTCATAGCACTCGCCATTAATATTAATTTCCTTTAATTTTTCGGGAGATTTAATAATACTGTATTGAGAACCAATTATGCATTCCATTACGTCAGTCTTCACATTGTAACGAATTTTAATTGAATTTAATTCAGTGTTTTCTTTCGTTATCAATTTAGATGTCTCGAACAGATAGTTCTGATAGTTAAATTGTTCTTCATAAATATCATCTGGAATAACCGAATAGTGCATAATTCCCATATTGGGATAATCTTCCCACGAAGAGTTTTCCTGAGAGAATAAGGGATTTATGACAAGACAAAAAAGGATTGAAGAAAGTAGAAGCTTTATCATATTTGTAATTTAGGTAGAATAGTCAAGTCAAAAATACAATAAAGGAAAAGCAATACATTTCTTTTTTATTAAACTACAATTGTAATTTGATTAACCTAAGTGAATTCTATGTGGAAAATACCATAACTTAAAGGAAGATAAGGATTTATTTGCTGAATGAAAAAAATGCCACTTAAAAAGTGGCATTATATTTATTCTTATTTTAGTTTATTTTTAAAAGCCTTTTTAAACTTTTCTTGCTTTGGTTTAATCACAAAAGTGCAGTAAGGTTGATTTGAGTTATTGTTAAAATAATCTTGGTGATAATTTTCTGCAGGATAAAAGGTCGACGAAGGCGATATTTCTGTAATTACGGGATTATCCCAAGCTCCAGATTCGTTTAATTTCTTTTTTAATGCTTCTGAAAGTTCCTTTTGCTCATCGTTATGGTAAAATATTACCGACCGATATTGAGTACCAACATCAGCACCTTGTCGGTTTAATGTAGTTGGATCGTGAACTTGCCAAAACACTTCAAGAAGTTCTTTAAAGCTAATTACAGTTGGATCATATGATATCTGACATACTTCGGCATGCCCTGTTTCTCCTGAGCAAACTTGTTTATAGCTTGGTTCTTCCTTGCCTCCCATGTAGCCTGATACAACTTTATCAACTCCTTTTAATTCCTGAAAAATTGCTTCAACACACCAAAAGCATCCTGCTCCTACTGTTATTTTTTGTAATTCTTTATTTTGTTTTATTTCACTCATAGTTGTATTTGCGAATAGTAATCCGGAAAATAATACAAAAACGATACTTATTGACTTTTTCATGTATTCCGGTTTTGGTTCTTATTTAAAATCATTCTAAAGATAATAAGTTCAGTTATTATATCAAAGTTAAAAGAGTTTAAAATTTTAAATTGTCTTCACATAATTCTTCATTATATTTAGGTATGATAGAAAATAAACAAATAGTAGGAATTGTTTTGTCTGGAGGGAAAAGCTCTCGCATGGGTACAGAGAAAGGTCTGGTAAAATGGAAAGGGAAATCTTTGATTGAATATTCTGTTGACTGTTTGCGAAATAATTGCAAAAGTGTTGTAGTGAGTTCTAATAAAGATTGTTACAATTACCTTGAATTGCCTGTTGTTGCTGATGAGATCGAAGATTGTGGTCCTATTGGAGGAATTTATTCTTGTATGAAAGCGGTAAAGGCAGATTATTATCTTGTATTAGCATGCGACGTGCCCAATGTCCCTTTTCAATTATTTGATGATTTACTTTCGTTTATTGGTGATGCAGACGTAATTTTTCCTATTGATAATGACGAGAGATGGCAGCCTTTAATCTCTGTTTACAAAGCATCATGTTTTAAAGTGATAGAAGAAGAATTATTAAAACGGAATTATAAAATGATGAAACTCCTGAATTTACTAAATGTAAAAACGTTTTCAATAACAAATGAATTGACTTATTTCAACTCAAAAATGTTATCAAATGCTAATTCTCTTCAGGATATAAATTCCTTGTGATTGAACTAAAGCATTAAAGAGTTTCATCGATATATAAATGATGTTTTTATAACGAGAATATTCTCAATACGCTCAAGTAAAGGATGTTGAGATCTTTAATTGAGCTCAATTAAAGAAAAATTACATCAAATATAATTTAGTAAAGATCTAAATAGTTATATGTTTGTTTGTATCAGCGTCTTTGGGGATTTCTTTTTTTTAGACCAATTATAAAGTAGGCTTTTATGTCCTACAACATATTTTCAGATAACCCTTTTATATATGTTTACATCCATAGATGTATGTTTCTACATGTGTTTATGTGTATAAGTTTAAAGTATTCACAACATGAAAAGCAGAAGACAGTTTTTAAAAATTAGTTCCTTAAGCGCAGCCGGATTGGTTTTTGGGGGAGGTTTATTGGAAACATTTGCCGATAATCTATTGAAAAACAATCAATCTTATTTTAAAGGGCCATACGATTTTACCCGAACTCCAACTTATTGCGAGGTGTGCTTTTGGAAGTGTGCCGGATGGGTTCATAAAGATGAGAACGGTAGAATTAAGAAAATCATCGGAAACGATGACGATCCCAATTGTAACGGAAGATTTTGTCCAAGAGGTACCGGAGGTGTTGGAATGTATTTTGACGAAGATCGTTTAAAGACCCCTTTAATTAGGACCGAGGAGAGAGGAAAGCAATCATTCAGAGAAGCTACCTGGGATGAAGCTTTTGATTACATTGCCTCTAAAATGAATAAAATTAAAGAGGAACATGGTCCGGAATGTACGGCATTGTTTACTCATGGTTCAGGAGGTAAGTATTTTGGTAATCTATTAAAAGCTTTTGGATCTAATAATATAGCTGCCCCTTCTTATGCACAATGTCGTGGACCTCGTGAGGTGGCTTTTTTAGCGACTTTTGGACAAGGGATAGATTCTCCTGAAAATACGGATATTCGTGATACAAAATGTTTGGTTTTAATCGGTTCTCACCTAGGTGAAAACATGCACAATGGGCAAGTTCAGGAAATGTCCGATGCTATTGATAAAGGAACTACCATAATTACTGTTGATCCTCGTTTCTCTACTGTTGCGGGTAAATCAAAACATTGGTTGCCAATTAAACCGTCAACAGATATCGCATTGCTTCTTTCGTGGATGAATGTGATTATAAACGAAGAATTATTTGATAAAAAATACGTAGAGAAATACACCTACGGTTTTGATCAATTAAAAGCCTATGTACAACCATTTACTCCTGAGTGGGCTTATGGTATTACTACAATAAAGCCTCAGCAAATACGTGATACCGCACGCGAAATGGCACATGCTGCTCCTGCAGTTATTGTTCATCCTGGCCGACACGTTACCTGGTATGGTGATGATACACAAAGATTACGTGCAGTAGCTATTTTAAATGCACTGTTAGGTAGTTGGGGCCGAAGAGGTGGATTTTATAATCCAGCGAAAGCTTCTGTTCCTCATTTTCATTTACCTGATTTCCCAAAGCCAAATAAAGACTGGCGTGATGCAATGGGCGGTAAGTATAAATTGGCCGATTTAGCACTTGCTTCCGGCGTATGTCAGGCAACGATACCAAGTCCGGAAATGAGTTGTTCTATAAAAGGATGGATTGTTAATGGAACCAACCTAATTAATACCTTACCGGATCAGAAAAAAACATTGGCCGCAATTGAACTTCTTGATTTACTTGTAGTAGTTGATACGATGCCAATGGAAATTACTGGTTATGCTGATGTGGTTCTACCAGAGTGTACTTATCTGGAAAGATATGATTCTTTACGGATATCGCAGGGGAGAGTACCAAGTATTGCTTTAAGAATGCCCGCAGTTGATCCTCTGTATAATACAAAACCAGCCTTTTGGATGGCTCGTGAATTAGCCAAAAAACTTGATTTACTTCAATATTTCCCTTTTGAAACCATCGAAGAGGAGATCGATTGGGAATTGAAACAAGTGGGTTCTTCATTGGAAGAAATGCAGCGCATAGGAGTAAAACTTTTGGATCGTGAAAATGACGACTTGTATTTTGGTGACGATGAGGATGTTGAGTTTAATACCAATACTGGGAAAATAGAGTTGTACTCGACAGCCTTAGAGGAAGAAGGATTTGATCCAATGCCTGTATTTACTCAACACCCTGAGCCAGGCCAAGGATTTTATCGATTAATATATGGTCGTGCCCCAATGCATACTTTTAGCCGTACTGCTAATAATCCTAATCTTACTGATTTAATGGACGAAAACTCAGTTTGGGTGAATCCGAAAGTGGCAAAAGAATGGGATTTGAAAAACGATCAGTACATATATTTAGAAAATCAGGATGGAGTAATTTCTGATTTTAAAATAAAAGTGCGAATTACTGAACGTATTCGTTGGGATTCTGTATACATGGTTCATGGTTTTGGACATGCTGATAAACGCATGACAAGAGCTTTTGGAAAAGGAGTTAGCGATACTCAGATGATTACCAATGTAATGATTGATCCAATAATGGGAGGAACAGGAATGCGCGGAAATTTTGTGACGTTTCGATTTGATAATAAAAAAACGGAGGTGTAAGCTATGAGATATGCAATGGCGATTGATACAAAAAAGTGTGTAGGTTGCAGCGACTGTGTAGTAGCTTGCCAAACCGAAAACGATGTTCCTATTGGATACTGCCGTGATTGGGTAGTGGAAGTAATGGATGGAACCTATCCTCAACTGGAAATGGAATTGCGTTCTGAAAGATGTAATCATTGTGAAAATTCACCTTGTGTACGTTGTTGTCCAACGGGAGCAAGTCACTATGCTGAAGGAGGAATTGTTCTGGTAACAAAAAATGAATGTATAGGCTGTAGTGCTTGTATCACATCATGTCCTTATGATGCCAGATATGTTCATCCCGATGGATATGTGGATAAATGTACATTTTGTTTGCACAGAGTGGAAAAAGGAATGCAACCTGCTTGTGTAGCAGTTTGTCCTACCAAATGCATGTATTTTGGTGATTTGGATGATCCAAAAAGTGAGGTTTCAGAGGTGTTGAAAAAACGAAAGTACAAGACCTTAATTCCTGAAGCTGGAACAAAACCTCAATTGTATTTCCTAATCTGATAAAATAAACAAAATGAGAGAAGAAATAATTGTAAGTGGCAGAAATAACCCACTCATCGATCCTCAGTTACACGTTTGGCACTGGGAAATACCAACTTATCTATTTTTAGGAGGTTTGGCCGCGGGCTTGATGTTTTTTGCTGCCTTGTATTACCTTAGAGGTAAAGAAAATGATTATCGGACAGCAGTGAAACTTGCGCCAATGATTGCTCCAATTGCTCTGGCTTTAGGTTTGATCGCTTTGTTTTTGGACTTACATCACAAGCTGTATTTTTGGAGATTATATACCACGATTAGATTAGAATCACCAATGTCGTGGGGAGCGTGGACTCTAATGGTTGTGACTCCTGTTTCGATCATCTGGAGTGCTCTTCACATAAAGGAATTGTTTCCAAATTGTGATTGGAAGTTTGATTTTGCAAAAGAGCTCATTGCCTTTTTTCAGAAAAACAAGAAAGTTTTGGCTTGGATCATGTTGATTTCCTCAGCAATTCTTGGAATTTATACTGGAATTTTATTTTCAGCATTTAATGCAAGACC
>JAQBBZ010000162.1:0-2513 GCA_032125735.1 Labilibaculum sp. | reverse complement strand
CCTGTTTGTTCCCGTCAAGGACTAATTTTTATGCGATTTTAACAAATACAGACCTCATAATTCTACAAGGTTTTCTATCCGTAAAACCCCGAATTCACTACAACACCTTAGAATTTTGGACACAGAAGACTAAATTGTATTTTGGACATATATATAAATATAAACTAATATATCAATTAGATATAATTACTATTGTATTTATATGAGAATGAGCTATGCTCTACCTGAAATCATAGGAGAGTATGTATGCAAAAAGAATTGTTTCCAGAATTTGGTACTGATGAAAAAAATAAATTTGCAGTAGGACATGGGTTAACTTTAACGATTAAAGAAGGATATCCACTTACAGCAGTTTTGTATAGGAATAGAGAATTCTTAAAAGAAGCTAATTTAACTGACAAAGTTGAAAAAAAGTTGTTTATAATTGAAGCGGTTAAACTTGGTGCTATGAAATCACGATTGGCGTCAGCCCTGAGTATAAGTCGACAAACAATAGATAACTACCTGGACATAAAGGACCTGTTTGGCCATGAAGGCCTTGTAAGAGGATATTCATTATCGGACAGTAAAAGTTTACAGGTTCAACGGAAAAAGTACTCTGAAACAAACAACCAGGTTAAGACGAATATTATAGAACAGTTAACTCAAAAGCGACATGAAGCCAGAGAGGCGATAGAGAGTCGGCAGCAAGAACTTCCTTTTAACTTTGGGTATAATAAGAATGCTAAATCCATAGCACCTAAAGAACAACCCTTTTCGGAAGAACACGATTGGGAAAAAACCCGTTATGCTGGTACGTTTATATATTTTATTACTCTGGTTTCTAAATGGCGATGGCTACAATTGGTGATGGGGTATTTTGGTGATAAATACCACATATTTATGATTTTTCTTTTGATGGCATCTCAGAATATTCGATCAATAGAGCAAATTAAAAATATTCATTCTCGTGAAGCCGGTCTAATATTAGGAATAAAGAAGATACCTATTAAACCACAGATATGGAAACAGTTTTATAGTGCCGCTGAAATGCGAATTTCATCATCATTATTATCTGATTTTTTTCGTTATCAGGTCCATGTAGGTCTTGTTGGATTATGGTCATGGTTTACCGATGGTCACCTACTGCCATATACTGGAAAAGAAAGAACGCACTACAGTTATAACACACAACGACGCATGCCTGTTCCAGGTCAAACCAATATGGTGACTTGTGATGCTGATGGCCGTATTGTGGATTTTGAAATACAAGAAGGAAAGGGAGATTTGCGCAGTTACGTGGTTGACCTGGCGCAGAAATGGGACAAAGATATTCCAGCGGGTTCGGTCATGGTTTTTGACAGAGAGGGGAGCGGGGTTGAATATTTTTCAAGACTTGTCCAAGGGGAAATTGCCTTTGTTACGTGGGAAAAAAATATAGATACTAAGAAATTGCTGAAATTAAAAGATGAGTTGTTTACAAAAAAATTAGAGTTTAACGGTAAGGAGTATAGCTTTTTTGAGGAGGAAAAATCCTTTGTTTATAAACCGAAAGATGTGTCTTTAGAAGAGTATCCCTTCACATTAAGACGAATTTACATATGGAATAAAACCAGCAAACGACGCACTTGCGGACTATCATGGACTGGTGATAAAATAATGAGCACGGAAGATTGTGCTCAAGCGATATTGAGTCGCTGGGGTGCTTCGGAAAACACGTTTAAACATATAAACGAACGTCATCCGTTGCATTATCATCCTGGATTTAAAATGGTGGAAAGTGAAAAACAGGATATTGCAAATCCTGCCGTGAAAGAGAAATCATCGTTAATTGCTCGCGCAAAAGCAAAATTGAATAAATTATACAAACAGCTGGCAGATGCGAAAACAGCAACAAATAAAAACGGCTCAGTTCGTAAGAATAGTGCTAAAGATCGAATAGAGAAAAAAATTGCCGATCAAAAAGAAAAAATTGATGCGTTACAGGAAGAAAAAAAGAGACTGCCGGAACGTGTTGATGTTTCGTCGTTGGAAGATTATAAATCATTTAAGCAGATAGATAATGAAGGAAAAAATCTTTTTGATTTTGTGACAAGTTCAGTTTGGAATGCTCGAAAACAGATGGTAGACTGGCTGCGCCCATTATATAATTGTGAGAATGAACTTGTTGATTTGTTTTACGCAATCACATACTGTCATGGCTGGATAAAAAGTACGAAATCAGCTGTGGTTGTTCGCCTGGAACCTATGGAACAGCCAAAACGACGAGCTGCACAGGAACAACTTTGCCGTAAGCTTACAGCACTTGGAGCAAGCCTCCCCACAGGTAAATATTTGATTGTCGAGGTTGGGGAATCTCCAATATGATGAGCTATTATGAAAAGTGTCCAAAAATTATGAGTATACTGTGCTATTATTTATGAGGTCTGTAAACAGAAATGTTTAGCTGAAAACCAAGTTGTAGTGAGGATTAAATGGCACTTACAAAAAATTTAATTATCGATCATATTGAGAACTCAAAATATCAATTCACT
>JAQBBZ010000161.1:0-3314 GCA_032125735.1 Labilibaculum sp. | reverse complement strand
CGGTTCCTTTTAAGCAAAGCATTAACAAAGCATTGACTGTTGCAGCTAAAGAGTGTGCAATTTCTTGTCCGACAGGAGCTTTGTCGCTTCGCTCTAATTAGGAATTAATAATTAAAAAATAAGTGAGCTGTTTCGACATTGAGTCCGGAGATCGGGCCCCATTTAGTGAAAATGGCGTTAAGAACAAAAAGCTGTTTGAGCAAAGCGAGTTCTTTTTGTTTAGCTATCGAACTAGTAATGGGTGATTGAGGACGTTTGTCAAAGATTTTTTCTCTAGTTTTTTATCTTTAAAAAAGTAGAAGCCCGTCCGGCTAAAGGACAAAAGAAAAGAAGAGAGAAAGCTCTTCAATGTATTCAAGGGAGAAATGAAGTAAAATATTACAAATGAAAAAACTAATACTATACATCCTAATCCTCGCTTTGGCAATACCATCAATGGCCCAAAACAAGCACAATTGGCTGTCTTTTCGTGGCAATTCAAGCCTTACGGGGATTACAGATGCCAATGTTCCAAAAGCACCCAAACTACTTTGGTCATATAAAACAGGCGATGCCATTAAATCATCACCCATTATCAGCAATGGGAATATATTTGTTGGTTCCAATGATGGCAAATTGTACGCCATTTCAAAAACCGGTGAACTGAAATGGAAGTTCGATGCCAAAACATCCGTGGAAGCTTCGCCATTGTATCTGGATGGAAGTGTTTATTTTGGTTCCCTGGAAGGAATTTTTTATTGTTTGAATGCCACTAGTGGTGAGGTGAATTGGAAGTACATCACTGATGGTCAGATTTCAGGATCAGCCACTTGGTTTAGCGATAAATTAAGCAAGCAGAAGAAGATTTTATTCGGAAGCTACGACTTTAATCTGCATTGTGTAGATGCAAAATCGGGCAAACTGCAATGGAAGTATGAATCTGATAATTTTATTAACGGAGCGGCTTCCTGCAATGGTGAAATTGCGGTGTTTGGAGGTTGCGATGGGTTTCTTCATCAAGTGGATGTGAAAACAGGGAAGTCAAAAAACAAATTGGATATTGCCACCTACATTGCCTCATCGGTTGCGTTGGATGGAAATCAGGCTTATTTTGGAAATCACGATGGCGAATTTTTCTGTGTGGACTACGCTAAAAATCAGGTGAAATGGAAAAAGGAGGGAGCGATTTCCTATTTGGCTTCCCCTTCGGTCTCTGCAGATCAGGTAATTATTGGAGCCGAAAACAGACAGGTTTACTGTTTCGATAAAGAAAACGGCAACATTCAATGGCAATTCCAAACCAAAAATAAAATAGAAGCATCTCCTGTAATTGCCGGTAATTCGGTAGTTATTGGTTCGGGAGATGGTCGCATATATGTATTGGACCGGAAAAAAGGTGCAAAAATTTGGTCTTATGAGATTGGCAGAGCCATTGTAGGAACGCCTGCCGTGGTGGAAGGGATGATTGTGGTTGCCTGCATGGATGGAAGTGTTTATGCTTTTGGAGAGGATTAGGCTGAAGATGTTCCGCTAGTTACGGAACTTATATATTAACCTGATTGTTATCCTGAGGGTATTTGGAGACCTCCAAAAGGATATTGAAAGCACGCTGAAGGAAGAGAAGGGCACGCTGAAGGAAGAGAAGGGCACACTGAAGGAACAGAAGGGCACGCTGAAGGAAGAGAAGGGCACGCTGAAGGAACAGAAGGGCACACTGAAGGAAGAGAAGGGCACACTGAAGGAACTGAAAGTAAAATACTTTGTGTCCCTTTGTGATATCCTTTTGTGTCCTTTGTGGTGAAAAATTAATTGTGTTAATTTATTGGAAAAGCAAATTAAGTAAAATGATATGATTGTAGAACTAAAGAACATCACCAAATATTACCAAAACGCTGGTAGTACTGAGAAGAGAATCATATTGGATGATCTTTCCCTGGCTATTACAAAGGGAGAATCCATTGCCATTGTTGGGCCATCTGGCTCAGGTAAAAGTACTTTGCTGAATGTAATTAGTTCTTTGGATACAGTCAATTCCGGCAGTGTAATTTTTGATGGGGAAGATTTATCACAGAAGAATGAGAAGGAATTGGCCAATTTCCGCAATCAGAATTTAGGTTTTGTATTTCAGTCGCATCATTTGTTGCCTCAACTAAACCTGATCGAAAATGTTTTGTTGCCATTTATCCCTGTAAAGGATAAAAAGCAGAAGCAGGAAGCTGAAAAAAGGGCCTTGGAGCTCTTGGATTTTGTTGGATTATCAGAATTGATTTACCAGCGTCCAGGACAAATGTCGGGAGGAGAGTGCCAGCGTACAGCAGTCGTTCGTGCCTTAATTCATCAACCAAATCTGCTTCTTGCCGATGAACCAACAGGTTCGCTGGATAAAATAGCTGCAGAGCAATTGGGCGATTTATTGGTGAGCATCAACAAGAAACAAGGCGTTTCAGTTGTTGTGGTGACTCACTCAATGGATTTGGCCAAAAAGATGAAGAAGATTTATCAATTGGAAGAAGGAAAACTAACTCTATTATAGTTTTTAAGTCCCCCTTTCAAGGGGGATTTAGGGGGATGTTTCTCTGTAAAATATTAGAACACTCCCCTTGGTCCCCTCTCAAGAGGGGAATTAACAAAATTGAGAAAATGAATTTATTCAAATACATCATCAAAAGTCTCTGGTACTTCAGAAAGCAGCATTTTGCAGTTTTTTTGGGGACAATTGTGAGTACTGCAGTACTTACGGGAGCGCTAATTATTGGTGATTCGGTAAAATACAGTTTGCACGACCTGGTAAACCTTCGTTTGGGCAAGGTGGAATATGCGATGCCTACCGGCGATAGATATGTTAGAGCCGAGCTGGCAAAAGAGATACAGGCAGACCTAAATGTGAATGCAGCTGCTCTTTTACAGGTGAAAGGAATTGCGATTCAGCCTGAAAATCAGACCCGCACGAATAATATTCAGGCTTATGGTGTTGATCAGGAATTTTGGAAATTCTCTTCTGCTCAGGAAATTGACCTGAAAGATGGCGAAGCAGCTGTTAGTTCGAATCTGGCGGATAAAATGAGCCTGAAAATTGGTGATGAATTTCTGCTGCGGGTTGAGAAGGGGACTTTGATTCCTGCCAATGCTCCTTTTGTTTCCGATGAGGATCAGACCATGGCTTTGCGATTAAAGGTAAAAGCCATTGCCGGAGATCAGGAACTGGGTCGATTTAGCTTAAAAAACAATCAGGTAGCGCCGTATAACGTTTTTATTTCCAGAGAGTATCTAGCAAAAGAAATGGAACTGGACGGACGAGCCAATCTTTTACTGGCAAGTCCTGCAAGCGAATCTGC
>JAQBBZ010000160.1:0-7336 GCA_032125735.1 Labilibaculum sp. | reverse complement strand
ATCGAATGCTTCTGCACATTGCTCACCATCCATCGCTGCAGACACAATTCCTCCAGCATAACCAGCACCTTCGCCACAAGGAAATAATCCTTCAATTCGAATGTGTTGAAAACTTTCTCTTTCTCTTGGAATTCGGACTGGCGATGAAGTTCTTGATTCGACACCCAGAATAACGGCTTCGTTAGTAAGAAAGCCATTCGATTTACGACCGAATACTTTAAAGGCTTCCTGTAAACGAAATCGAATATGCTCAGGTAACCACTCGTGCATTGGAGATGAAACAACTCCTGGCTGATAGGATGTTTTAGGCAAAGAACTGCTCTTACATCCATTCACAAAATCGTTCATTCTCTGTGCAGGAGCAGTTAAATTTTCACCACCTTCAACAAAAGCTCTTTCTTCCAATTCTTCCTGAAAATACAAACCTGCCAACGCACCATACTTCTGATACGATTTCAAATCCTCAGTTCGGATTTCAACTGCCATACCCGAATTTGCAAAAGCTGTATTTCTATTTGATGAAGACATTCCATTAACAACCTGTTGCCTATCTCCTGTAGCGGCCGGAACGATTACGCCACCCGGGCACATGCAAAATGAATAAACACCTCTTTCTTCAACTTGTTGTACAAAGCTGTAACTTGCTGCAGGCAAATATTCACCTCTTCCATTAGGATTGTGATATTGAATTTGATCAATTAAATCTTGCGGATGCTCAATTCGAACTCCCATTGCAAATGATTTAGCCTCTAATTCTATTCCTTGTTCATCCAACTTTCGATATACATCACGAGCCGAGTGTCCCGTTGCAAGTATTACTCCTTCACCGACTATTTTCTGACCATCTTCAGTAACAACGCCACAAATTTTACTGCCTTCCAAGATATACTCAACCACTTTAGTCGAGAAATGTACCTCACCGCCAGCTTTTAAAATATTCTCACGGATTCGAACGATTACTTTTGGCAAAACATCAGTGCCAATATGTGGATGCGCATCAAATAAAATATCCTCCTGAGCTCCATGAAAATGTAAAACCTTTAGAATCTTTCTTAGATCTCCCCGTTTCTTAGAACGAGTGTATAATTTCCCATCGGAAAATGTTCCAGCTCCACCTTCTCCAAAACTATAATTTGAGTCTGGATTTACATTCCGTGTTCGATGCAATTCGCCCAAATCTTTCTTTCTGTCGTCAACGCTTTTACCTCTTTCCAAAACAATAGGTTGGTATCCTAACTCAATTAAGCGAAGTGCTGCGAACAAACCGGCTGGACCTGCTCCAACAACAATCACTTTATTTTTACCTTCTACGTTAGAATATTCAAATTTAGAATCTTCAGATTGAGGCAAATCTTCATCGCAAGCAACTTGAAATCTAAGGTTAATTAAAATATTTCTACGTCGGGCATCTACAGATTTTCGCAGAATTTTAATTCCAAAAATCTGCGAAGAATTAACACCTATTTTTTTAGCTAAAATAGGTTTGTAATATTTTTCGTCTGAAGCATCCTTCGGACCGAGTACTATATCTAATTCAGTAATCATTTTATGAAAATATAATGAGATGAAAATCCCTATTCGAAATGAAAAGAAAGAGTAATTATTTTAGAATTCACTTTCCTAATAGCATCGGTGTAAGCTTCGTAGCCTGGATTATCAATATCATATTCATGATTAATGATATCCTTTACCCCAATAGCAAATTTCAATTCTGTTGCCAGTTTGAAATAAGGTAAATAAAAATCGATACCAGCACCTAACTCCAAATATAAATCTGTGGTTTTTAATCGTACCAGCATATCGTTTTGCGGATCAAGAGCATCTTGCGATTGCACATCAATTTTAAAACTTGCTCCTCCAATTAAGTATGGACGATAATTATTTAATCGTCTGGCCCGGTATTTTAATAACAAAGGTAGGTTTACCAAAACAGATTCTACATTAACCTCTTCAACATCAAGATTAGAATATCTTATTGTTCGCTGACCAAATTCCAATCCTGGAAGGAATCGCAGCGACCAATTTTCATGCAAACGCAAATCAGACACGATTCCGACAGTAAATCCTGGAGAAAAAATAACCTGTTCTGCCCGAGCATCACCAATACCCGAATTATATATTGCAAAATCCATGCTATTTACTCCAAGAGTAAACCCAAAATGCAACCACTTCTGATCTACATTTTGGTAATTTAAAAGGCTCTCTGCTTTATATCTTCTTTGTGAAAAGCAGGACGAAAAACTGAGTACCAATAATAGTATGAATAGTATTCTTTTCAAATTTTGGAATTCTTTTAAATATAAACCTACAAACTACTGTTTTATTGTATTGGCTTGGTTCCAATATAAATAGATGCAATTCCAAAACTCAACTTTACTTGTTCTGTATCTTCAAAACCACATGACTTATATATTTCAAGAAAATTTTCGTCATCAGGAAAAGCGCCTACTGATTCGGGTAAATAGGTATATGCAGAACTATCCTTAGATACCATTTTACCCCACAAAGGAAGAATATTAAAAAAGTAAAAATTATAAAATTGTTTAATTGGGAACTTTTTAGGTTTAGAAAATTCAAGAATAACCACCTTGCCTCCTGGGCGAACAACACGATTCATTTCTTGTAAGCCCTTTTCCAAATTCTGAAAATTTCGAACACCAAAAGCCACAGTTATTGCATCGAATGAATTATCATCAAACTGAATATCTTCTGAATCTCCTTCAAATAGTTCAATTTTAGCTTGTAGTTTCTTCTTAGCAATCTTTTCTCGTCCTACCGCAAGCATTTCCGTTGAAATATCAATACCAATAACTTTATCGGGATTTAATTTTAAACATGCCAAGGCAAAATCACCTGTACCCGTTGCAATATCCAAAAGTTGTTTCGGTTGAAGAGATTGTAATAATCTAACGGCTTTCTTTCTCCAAAGTTTGTCAATTCCCATGGATAGAAAATGATTCAAAAAATCATATTTTCTAGCAATATTATTAAACATCAGGGCAACCTGATCTTTTTTGCTTTTATCTAAATCTTTATAGGGATTTACCACGAATAAAATATCTAATGATTAAACTGTATGGTTTGTGAACCAATTTAATTGTGAAGGCACAAATATAGTGAATGAAAAACAAAGAACCATTACATGATTCTTTGTTAAAAAGTTAAATGCATATATTGTTATAAAAACTTACTCTATTTCTTTTTGTTGATATTCTTTTTTATACTCATCAACGGAACCATATGAAATATCATCGATTCTTAATTCTCCTTTAGTAACATGACCTAAAGCAGAAAACGAAACTCCACTTTCCATCATCATGTCCACAAAATCATCTTCTTTTTCCATTGAGACAGAAACAACAACTCTTCCTTGAGCTTCCCCAAACAAGAATGCATCCGTGCGAATTTCAGCAGGAGAAGTAACATCAAAACCTAATCCTAATGGCATCGATGATTCTATCAAATTAAAGAAAAGGCCGCCTGCTTCAACTGAGTGAGCAGATCTTATTAATTTCTTCTCTATCAATTTCGCAACAACGTTATTTATTGCTTTTTCTTCATAAAGATTAAAATAAGGTACTCCAACATTACACTTATTATGAATTGAGCATAAATATTCAGAACCCGAAATATCATTCCGCGATTTCCCAATTAAAAAGATCATATCGCCCTTATTCCTATAAATATAGGACATGTGATTTGTTTTTGGATCAATGACTCCAAGCATTCCAATTATTGGCGTTGGATTTATTGCTTCTCGTTTCCCAAGAACAGAACTCTCATTGTAAAAACTCACATTGCCTCCCACAACCGGAGTGTCAAAAAATTCGCTGGCATTTGAAATTCCCTTCACAGTTTCAACAAATTGTGAAAAGACATTTTCTTCCAAAGGACTTCCAAAATTTAGACAATCGTTTAGAGCCAATGGTTTTCCGCCGGAACAAACAATTCGACGAACGGCTCTTGCAATATTAATTTGTGCTCCAAGATTTGGGTTATTAAATGAATAAACGGAATTCCCTGACACAGTAAAACAAAGAGATTTACCTTTTGAATCCACCGTTGCTATTTGAGCATCGGATGGTGATTTATTTGTTTCTTCTTCAAAATTCGATTGTAAAAACTCCTTAATTATCAAATTAGGAATATTCACCATTTTATTAATAACCTTCCAATAATTACCCGGTTCAGGAATATTCTCCAGAAAATCTACATCCTCTTCTTTTTCGATAAGATGATGCTTTCTATTTGACTGAGGTGCACCATATCCCATAACCAAATCGTATGCATTTAATTCGGCTACAACATTTTCAGCTTCAGTAAATCGAATTGTTTTATCTTCAATAATCTCCCCAATTTTATTGCACGGAACATTAGCTTTCTTAAATACATCAAAAACAACATCTTGTTTGTCTATATCGATAACGAGCACAATTCTTTCTTGAGTCCTTGACAAAAGTACTTGCTCAACACTCAAGCCTGATTGATTAAGAGGTATTTGATTTAAATCAATATTTACACCTGTTTTTGCATGAACACTTATTGAAGCCACAGCATTAACAATACCTGCCATATCTAAATTCTCAATACGAACAATTGCATTTTCATCATTCAATTTAAGAATACAATCAATTAATGAACTACCTATACCCGGATTCCCTTTTGGAATGGTAAAGTTTTCATCCTGACCAAAAACTCCTTCGGCACTAGTAGAATTACCAGCCATAAAAATCAATTGACCATGAATCATTTTTCGATTAAGCAGAATTTTTTCCTTTGGAACTATTCCAGCAACCATCACATTCACAATCGGATTGGTGTCGTAGCAGGAATTAAAATAAACCTCTCCCCCCATGTTTTCCATGTAAAGAACGCTTGAATAATCACGAATACCTTTTACCACCTCATCCATCAACCACTTGGTTCGATCTAAAGAAGCTTCCCCAAAACGCAAAGAATTCAAAACAAGCAAGGGTTTTGCACCAAGTGACACGACATCGCGACACACATCACCCACGCATGTTGCAGCTCCTTGATACGGGTCAATTCCACTAGGGTGGTTATGTGTTCCCATTTTAAAAACACAATATTCATCATTTCCTATATCAACAACTCCGGCATTCGACTGACGAGCTCCGGAAATAATATTCTCACCTGTGTTTGGTAATGAATTAATCCAATTAAAAGAACTCTTATAAGATACATTTTCGGACCACATTACAGAATAAATCTGCAATTCCAATAAATTCGGTGTTCGCCCAAGATTTTTAGAAATCTTTTCAAATCCCTCTTGGTTAATTCCCAAATCTTCTGCTAATTGTAACGAAACTTCCTGATTTATCATGATGCCTGAATTTAGGTGATAATATTTTAAATTTAAAAAAAATAAGATAGTAACACGAATAATCCGCGTAGTTTTTAACTTTACTTCTTCTTAAAAAATTATATATATTCTGAAGTGAAATCTGAATAAACTTTCAAGAACAATGAATAAAATTGCATTTATAACAGGAGCAACCGCAGGTATTGGTGAAGCTTGCGCTAAAAAATTAGCCAAAATAGGATATGACTTAATTATTTCGGGCCGACGAAAAGAAAAGCTGGAAATTTTAAAACAAGAGTTGATTACAAACTACCAAGTGAAGGTTTTCCCAATTGAATTGGATGTGAGAAATCAAAAAGAAGTTGAATCAAAGATAAATTCTCTGCCTGAAGAATGGAGAAAAATTGATTTATTACTAAACAATGCAGGTTTAGCTGTTGGTGTCTCTCCCGTTCAGGAAGGAATAATAGACGATTGGGAAAGAATGATTGATACTAATTTGAAAGGACTTCTTTATGTAACCAGAGCAATTTGCCCTTTAATGATAGAGAGAAAGAAAGGTCAGATTATTAATATCACTTCCATAGCCGGAAAAGAAGTTTACCCAGGAGGAAATGTATATTGTGCAACTAAACATGCTGTTGACGCTATTACCAAAGGAATGAGAATTGATTTATTACCTCACAATATTAAAGTTTGTTCTCTTGCTCCAGGAATGGTTGACACCGAATTTTCTATCGTGCGATTCAAAGGTGATTCCGAAAAAGCAGAACAGGTATATAACGGATTCACACCTCTTTATGCCGAAGATATTGCCGAGACAGTCGAATTTATTGCAACCAGACCTGCACATGTAAACATTAATGATATTTTAATAATGCCGACTAATCAAGCCTCTGCAAGGGATGTTCACAAGCAATAAATAAGAGAAAGTTATCAGATTTTATTTATTTCTTCTGATTCAATAACCAATCTGCCTAGCGAACAGCTTTTTGACTTTTGGTGCATCGTCTCAGCTAATTGATCTCCGGTTACGGCAACAATTCGTTTCAATTTACCGATAAAAATAAAATGCAAATTTCGGCTGATCCAGGCAGCAAATGCTTCGAAAAGCCGAAATTCTTTTCTGTCACCATAAATCACCGATGGCCGATAAATTACCACTGTTTCAAAATTCAATGAATTAATAAAGCATTCGAGCTCGCCCTTCACTCTCTGATAAAAAAATAAAGACTGAGGACTTGCCCAGATAGCGCTTATTAAATGAAATTCTTTTACGCAATGCATCTCGCAGAGTTTAGCGAAATGTGTAATATACTCGAAGTCCACTTTTCGAAAATTACTCTTAGTTTGAGCTTTACGAATCGTTGTTCCTAAACAACAGAAAGCAACATCGCAACAATCTGGAATATTTTCTGAAGAAAGCACATCAAAATCCACAATGACTTGGATCAATTTTTCATTATTAAGATCAATTTCATTCCTGACCAATGCATATACTTCACGATACTCCTCATCCTTTAATAGAATTTCAATTAATTTTCTACCTGTAAATCCTGATCCTCCAATAACAAGTGCTCTCATAAATTGATTTTTTTGCGATTATAATTTCAATAATCCATGCTGTTTTAATTCCCAGATAGGAATTTTAATTTCAGCAGTTCCGCAAACGTAATCTCCCAACGACATATCCGAAAAGGAAAATATAAAACCATCATCCTGATAGGAAAAAAATTGAAAATCCGAAGTAATAAAAGGAAGTTTATTAAAACAATGATCCGGATTCTCGAAATATTTAACGAGCAGTTTATTTAGTGATTGTAATTCCATCTTACTTTTTAGATGCAGTAAATCGTCTAACTTTAATTGCTCTGCTCGTTGAGAACTATAATTAAAACACTTATAGTAAGTTCGACCATGTACTCCTCCTTGATAAGAATAAACTGTAAACCGGGCACTTACATAATCTCTGTCAAAAATATCCAAATTGTAATCAATCTTTAACTCTCTGTT
>JAQBBZ010000159.1:0-31773 GCA_032125735.1 Labilibaculum sp. | reverse complement strand
GGGTGGTTACTTCAGCCGATGATGGGCTGTCTATCCCGGGAGTTTCCGTAATTGTTAAAGGTACAACCATCGGTACCACTACTGATTTCGATGGTAAATTCTCCTTAAATGTTCCTGCAGATGGAAAGATTTTGGTTTTTTCTTTTGTCGGAATGACTGTCCAGGAGCGAGAAATCACTTCTTCTACAATTAATGTTGTAATGCAATCTGGATCTATAGGTATGGATGAGGTTGTAGTTGTTGCTTATGGTACTACAACAAGAAAGTCCTTTACAGGTACAGCAGCAACAGTTGGTGCTGATAGGATTGAGGCAAAAAATGTATCTAACATTTCGCAGGCTCTACAAGGTGAGGTTGCAGGGGTGCAGGTTATTGCAAATAATGGTCAGCCTGGTTCTTCAGCGCAGATTCGTATTAGAGGTATTGGTTCCATTAATGGTAGCCGTGATCCATTATACATTGTTGATGGTACTCCACTTCAAGGAGATCTCAACGCTATTTCACCATCTGATATTGCATCAACAACTGTATTGAAAGATGCTTCGGCAACTGCGATCTATGGTTCTCGTGGTGCGAATGGTGTTATCATTATCACAACAAAGCAAGGTAAATCTGGAAAAAGCTCTATCGAGGTGGATTTGAAGAAAGGGATTAATATTAGGTTAATGCCGGAATATGATGTCTACACAAATCCTGAAGAGTATGTTGAAACAGCTTGGAGTGCGCTAAAAACTAGAGGTGGATTGCTTGGGAATGCAGATCCTGATGCATATGCAAATGCGGGGTTGTTTACTAGCAATACCAAAGGAGCAGGTTTCCATAATTATTATAACATGTGGGATGCAGATGGAGATCAATTAATTGATCCTGTAACTGGTAAGTTCAATGCAGGTGTGAACCGCAAGTATAGTCCAAAAAAATGGAAAGATGAGTTGTTCCAGGGAGCTGTGAGAACTGAAGCTGGTGTTAGACTTAGTGGAGGTACTGATAAAACTACCTATTTCACCTCTTTTAGTTACTTAAATGATGAAGGTTACTACCTGAATTCTGACTATGAGAGATTTACTGGAAGGGTAAATGTTAAGCATGAAGTTAAACCTTGGTTAAAAGGTACGATGAATATGAGTTTTATGAACTCTGAGTCGAACTATTCAGGTGGTCAGGATGAGGACTCTAATAATGGTTTTTGGTTAGTAGCCAACATGCCTCCTTTATACCCAGTGTATGCAAGAGATGTTGACGGGAATAAGATGGAGGATTCAGTATTGGGAGGATCTGTTTTTGATTATGGTGATGGACAGTTTGGTACTCGTCGTTTTGCTTCATTAACAAATGCTGTTGCATCTAGTACTTACGATGTTGTGAGAACTAATAACAAGCAGTTTTCTGGTAGTTCAAATTTAGAAGCGAAATTTAGCGATTTTACTTTGAGTTCAACATTTGGTCTTGAGTATCTTAACTCTTCATATGACAATCTTGGAAACATGTTTTGGGGTGGTTCTGCAAAGCAAGGCGGTAGTATCTATAAGCGTCAGAGAAATTGGTTTGCCTTTACGACTACTAATATGTTAAGATATAGTAAGAAATTTGGTAATCACAACCTTTCTGCCTTTATTGCTCAAGAGGCATCTATGTTAGAATTTAAGGAAATGTCTGCTTTCAAATCAGGTTTGGCTGATCCTTGGAGTTTAGAATTGAATAATGCTATCGTTTCTTCACCTTCAGGTTCTTATACCGATGAGCTTATGCTTAGTAGTTATTTTGGACAAGTATTATATGACTTCGATGATAAATATTTCTTCCAAGGGGTATTGCGTCGCGATGGTTCGTCGAAATTTGTTAACGAGAAATGGGGTACCTTTGGATCTGTTGGTGCTGCATGGATGGTTTCAAGAGAGTCATTTATGGAGCCTACCGCTAACTTCTTAAACGAATTGAAGTTGAAAGCCAGTTATGGTGTTGCTGGAGAGCAAGGAGGTATTGGTTCATATGATTCAAGGATCTTGTATGAGGTTAACAATCAAAATGACAAGCTTGCTTTGACTGAAAGCCATGTTGGTAATCCAGACTTAACTTGGGAGGAAACTTCACAGTTGAGTGTTGGTGCTGAATTCACATTATTTAATAGAATCACCGGTTCGGCAGATTATTACATAAAGGATACAGACAACCTGCTTTTCAATAAAAGAGTCGGTCCTTCTAATGGGTTTGCTATTATTCAGGTGAATGACGGTAAGATGAGAAACTCAGGTGTTGAGGTTATATTAGATTTTGAAGTTGTTAAGTCAGAAGATTTAAAGATCAACTTTGGTATTAATGCTGCATTCGAAAAGAACGAAATTACAGCGATGCCTCTTGAAGAAGGTACAGGAGAACAAAAGGTGATTGATGTTGGTGGTCTTTACGGACGTGCTGTTGGTCATTCTTTATTTGATATTTATACAACAGAATATGTTGGTGTTGATGCTGAAACGGGTAGAGCTCAATGGAATCGTTACTATAATGAGATTAACGGTACGAAAGAGTATATTGCCGACATGCAGATTTACATGGCGCAAAATAAGGATAGAATAGGCGAGATTGGTAAAGAAATAACTACTGAATATTCTGATGCAACTCAAAAATTCATTGATAAGTCACCTATTCCAACTGTTCGTGGTTCATTTGACTTAAGTGCAACGTATAAAGGATTTTCTTTAACAGCCTTATTTAGTTATAGTTTAGGTGGGTATGGTTATGATGGTAATTATGCCGCTCTTATGGACGATGATTTGTTAGGTAGTAACAACTGGCATAAAGACATAGAGAGAGCTTGGAAGCAACCAGGAGACATTACTGATGTACCAGCAATTACCAGTGGTTTATCTGGTTACAGTGATGCTAATCGTACCTCGGACCGCTTTGTTACAAAAACAGATTACTTGTCATTGCAAAATGTTGTATTATCGTATAACTTTAACAAACGCATGCTTGATAAGTTGAAACTTAAAGGATTGAAGCTGTTTGTGTCGGGGGATAATTTATGGACAGCTACCAAACGTAAAGGATTTTATCCTAACGCGTCAGAGGTAGGATCTTCATCAAGATATCAGTATGTATCTCTATCGAGCATTACTGGTGGAATCAATATTAAATTTTAATTTTTAAAAAAAGAAGATTATGAAATATATTTTGAAATGCTTCTTGTTGTTTTTGGCTGTAGGAATGCTCTCCTGTTCCGATGACTTTTTGGAATCAGAGTCCACAGAGTTGATATCAACAGACCGAATGGCTGAGATGGGACCTTATAACGCTGAGATTTTTAATGGTACTATTCGAGGATTGTATACATTAATGTATCAAACAGGAACTGGTGGAAGTGATTTAGATCACAATGATTTTGGACAGAAGGGATATGATATCTTTTCTGATATGTTATGTGGCGATATGGTATTAGGTGGATACAACTATGGTTGGTATAAAAATCTTGCCAACTTGTCTTCTCCTATAGATTATAGAGATAATGATAACTACAAAGCTTGGCGTTACTATTATCGAATTATCCGTGCGACCAATACAATTATCGACGGTCTTGGAGGTAATGATGCAGTGCTGGAAACTGATGATGCAAAATGGCAAATGGGACAAGCGAAAACAATGAGAGCGTACTCGTATTTCTATTTAGCAAATCTTTATGCTGAAGAGTATAATCCAACTACACCGATTTTGCCACTTTATACCTCGCTAAAAGACAAGGATATGCCTTTAAGTACTGGTGCTGAAGTGTGGGCTCGTATTAAGTCAGATTTGGAAGCAAGTGCAACTCTATTAGTGGGCTACAGTCGTGAAGGACTTAACGGTGTAAACGAGGATGTTGCAAATGGTTTATTGGCATATACTTATTTAACGATGGGTGAATATGCTGATGCTGCAACAACTGCTCAAAAGCTTATTGATAAATATGCTGTGATACCTGCTAATTTGGCTGTTTATAATGGTGATAACAAGCGAAATGCCTTTAGTTATATTGATGGTGATGGTGCCGACTGGATTTGGGGTATGGATTTGACTTTAGACCAGGGATTAGATTTGGTTTCTTGGTGGGGACAAGTTGATATATTTACATACAGTTATGCATGGGCAGGTGATCCTAAAACTATGGATGCCGGGCTTTATGCTAGTATTCCTGCAACAGATGTACGTAAAGGTCAGTTTATTGATCCATGGGGAGAGGATCTTAACTATCCTGGAAATAAATTCTATTCTGATGGACGAAATATAGGTGGTCAACGTGAAGTTACATCTGATTATGTTTATATGCGTGTGGAAGAAATGGTGCTGATTAAGGCTGAAGCTGAAGCTTTTGATAACAAGGATGTAGATGCACAAACTACTTTGTTAGCACTTGTTTCTGAAAGAGACACAGATTATGCATTTATCTCAGGCCTTACAGGACAAGCTCTTAAAGATGAGATTTATCATCAATGGAGAATGGAAATGTGGGGAGAAGGTAAAAGTTACTTGGCTATGAAACGTAACAAAGCTACTATTGTACGTGAAGGTCACATTGAATATAACATAGCAATTCCTTACAATGACGATCGATTAACTCTTGATATTCCTTACCAGGAAATTCAGGATAATCCAAATGTTAATTAAAGTTTTTAGCTTATTTGCTATAATCGATTAGTCCTAAATAACTCTTGAAGAGTTTGGACTAAAAAGATAAGATTGAAAAGCAGTTGTCCACTAGGGGCAGCTGCTTTTTTTATGCGAATATATTTTGACGCTTGTCTTTAATTCATTATCCTGAATTCGAGCTGAGGATTGGTAATCAGAAAATTAAAAATAGTTTACCCTTAGGTTTAGATCCAATTATCGCTATTCCTTGATGACAGTATGGAATGAGTTATGAGTCTCATTACACTCACTCCCCATAAATTCTCGAACTGGTGTTGATTAAGCTTGGTTAGCAGTGTTATTTAACTAAAACCATCTTCAGGCTTAATTCAGCCTTTACTTCAACGATATCGTTTTGCATCGTGTGCTATTTTATTTGTTTCCTGCTTGTTTAATCAATTTTAATTTAAGCGGTAGCTAAGGTTTTCTCAAATGGTTCTACTGCTAGATATGTATTAGAATTTTAAATGACATGATGCTGATGTTTGGTTTAGACGATAATGAGCTTGTAACAGAACTCACAAGGTGTGCCTTCTTGCGATATGACTCACATTAAGAAGGCTGTTAATCTATAATGGAGAAATATATATTGGGATGTAGGTAAAGTTTATGGTGTCGTAAAGAGTTCAACTTTACTTTATGTGAAGAGTTAACTTCTATTGAGAATTGCTTTTGTTAACAGTTCATGGGTAAAAACAAAAAGCCTCAGCAAACCTAGGTCTACTGAGGCTGTATTTTCATATTGTATATCTAATCTTTAAATATTTTGGTGGGGGTTAGATATTTTATTTTTGCAATTTCTTCTAGTTTTTTAATATCAACCAGTTTTTTGTTTCCTACGATAGCTATTGCAATTGGTTTGTTCTGAATATTATTTTTGTAGAAATCTAGAATATCGTCGAATGTAATATTTGAGTAGGCTTCAATTTTTGATATACTAGGATCTTCCTTGTAACCTAATCTTTGCCATTCTTCTACATTTTGACTTAAGTATCTGAAAGAAGGTTTAGTACTTAGCGTTGCTTGTACAAGAAAGCTTCTTATATTCTCAATACGTTCAGGCTTTTCCGGTAACTCTCTTATTAGTTTAATAAACTCAGTCACAGCATCTGCAGTTTTATCAGCTTGTACACCAATGAAACCAGTTAAATGGGCTGGTTTGTTTATGATATCCGGAGTTGAATAACTTGCCTGTGCAGTATAAGCAAATGACCTAAGCTCTCTTAATTCTTGTAAGACAATCCCATTAAATCCGCCACCGAAGTACTGGTTGAATGCATTGACTATTGGTTGCTGATCCAAGCTGAAATTTTCTCCAAGAAGTACTAAGTGTACATCACTTTGCCGGGCATCACTATTATTTAGAAAATAGATAGTGTTCTCTGAATAATTGAAGCCTTCTATTAATTTTGGAGAATCTGACTCTTTTAAACCTGATGGAATAGCTAGATTGGCCAACAAGGTTTCTTTAACTTCATTAAATGGTTTTTTACCTACATAATGAATTGACGTTTCATACTGCGTTGCTTTGATAAAATCGGCTGTTAGTGTAGATCTAGTTAATGCTTTTAGATCTTCATTACTTAAGCGTGTTAGCTCTGGTGAATTATCATGATATGATAGGTAATTATCCAAAGCATCAGATTGTGAATCTTTTTCATCTTTTTCCATTCTTCTGGAGCCTATTATGCTTCCAAGCAGTTGATCCATTTGCTTATCGTCTAAAGCAGGTAGAATATAGGTTCTTGAAAGTAACTGACAGGCTTGTGCCAAGTTTTCTTCTTGACCTGTAAGCGTTACATAGGTGTAATTTTCATTGTTTGAAAAATGATAGCTACATGAAATTTTGGCAAATTCTTTTTTAAGCTCATGTGGCGTGAACATTGCCATAATTCCGGCTTTATTCATAAGTGATGTAGCTAGATCTAATGTTGGAATTTCTAAATTTCCGACACCGTATCTGAGCGTTAGAGAGAATACATTATTTTTAGAATTTTGATTATAGAAAAGATTAACCTTTTCGGCAATTGTTTCTTTTATTATATCTTTCTTTAAGTCAATGTATTGAGGTGTTTTTTCATTAGGTGTGATCTTAGCTATTCTTTTTGAATAGTCAGAAACTTGCCCTTTGCTTGGTTCTATTGGTTTGATTTCAGGTTTTTCAATTTTATCTTTTTCAGCTTTTCCTCTACTTGAAAACAGTGTTAGGTAGTTGTCTGTTAAATATGTTTTTGCAGCTTTTAAGATATCATCTTTTGTTATAGACTGAACTTTTGTTGGATATTCTTTGAAATCTTCGATAGTCTGATTGCTTGCGAAAATTGAGGCTAGTATTCTCCCTGTTGAGTTGCCTGATTCTTTTGCTAATTCATATTCAGTGCACATTTTATTCTGGATGGCAGATAATGTCCATTCTTCAAAAGTTCCTGATTTCAGCTCTTCTATACCTTTAAAAATCATTTTTTCAACAGCACTAAGAGGTGTGAAATTTAATTGGTTATAATCAAATATAGGTACTGATAGAATCTGTATTAATCCATCATTTATTTTTGAATCTAATCCTACATTTATATTTTGGATATCTCCGTCAATGACATATTTGTCAAGAATTCCTGTTTGTTCACTGTTCGATAATAACCGGCACATAATATCCAGAGTAATCTCATCTTTATTGCCAGACTCTACTGCAGGAAATCCCCACATGGCTACTGGTATTGGGGTAACTTTTATTTTTACTTTTTGATTGCCTTTTAAGGAGGTTTTTGTTATTGGTTCTCTCACAGGAAGGGTATTTGCTTCCCATTTACCAAATGTATTCTCTATTAAAACTTTTGCTTCTTCACTGTTAAAGTCTCCTGACAATATCAATCCCATATTTCCAGGAACATAGAATTTTTCATATTGATTGATCAGCTTGCTGAGTGATGGCTTTTTTAAATGTTCTGAAAACCCAATGATTGGTCTGCCATAAGGATTTTTTTCACCATAATAGGCATTGTTGAATTCTTCACTCAGTACAGAAAATGGAGAGTCTGAATACATGTTTTTTTCTTCGTAGACTGTTTCAAGCTCAGCTTGAAAACCTCTGAAAACTGGATGTTCAAATCGATGGGAATAGATCTCCAACCATGCTTCAAGTTGTCCCGCAGGAAAATTGTTGAAGAATTGAGTCATATCGAAGCCAGTTCCTGCATTTACACCGGTACCACCAATGGACTGGATAATGTTGCTAAACTCATTTGCAACCGTAAATTTTCCAGCTAACAATGATTCTTCGTTAATTTCTTTCTGTATTCTTTCGATATCCTCTTCTGTTGCGTTTTGGAGTTCATCATAAAGAGCAATGATTTTGTCATAATGAACTTTTTCCTGTTCCCAGTCCGTTGTTCCAATTTCGTTGGTGCCTTTGAATAGAACATGTTCAAGATAGTGGGCTAATCCTGTAGCATCAGAGGGATCATCTTTTGATCCTGATTTTGTAACAACACATCCATAAATTGAAGGTTGTTGATGATCTTCGTTGAGGATAATGGTCAGGCCATTCTTTAATTTGTAGCTCGTTGTTTGTGCCATTGCTGATGTTGTAATAAATACCAGCAGAATGGTCATTGAAAGTAGTTTTTTCATGTTTAAATATTAATTTATATTCGATATTCAAATATATAAAAAATGTTTTATGTTTTCTCAATTTAAATTAATATGTTATAAAGTTAGTTTTTTTATACTGTGTTTAAGTGTGGTTTGTATCTGTTTTGGTGGAGCCAGTCAATATTTGTATTAGTCGTGTATGTTAAGGTGTTAGTTGGCTATCCTCACAAGATAAGATGTTAATATTTAAAAAGGGGCAACCTATTTTAGGAAGACTCAGTTAGAGAACCTGCAGATACACTTCCTGATTCCACATGGGGACCTTTCGTAACAACTGATCCTGCTGCAATAATAGCATCTTCAAACTATCCGCAGTCATACCAATACAATGGTTTGTGAAGAAATGACACAAACAGCTTATATGCAGTCGGATGATAGTACAGAGATTTAAATAATCAATTAGTAAACAGAATCTTAGTGCTTGGTGCGACGCAATTATTAAGCATGATTATCAAGGGGGAATTCATCAGCAAATATCATATAAAAAACATCTCGGACAAATGTCCAAGGTGAATAAATGGCAATATTATTTTATGCCAAGAGTTCTGATCTTATTTCTAAGCATCAAGGGACGAATCAATTTTCTTCAACTGGAGCGATACAGTAATTCATGCGAGCAACATTATCGTAATCAATTTGAGAAGGAATTTGATTTTCTCTTTTTTAACAAGGAGCTGATTTTAGAGCATTCAAGCAAGGAATGTATTCTTGCTTTTGATCCCAGCTATGTAAGCAAATCAGGAAAACTTAACACCTGGTGTGGGATATTTTTGGTCTGGCTGTGCAGGAAAAAGCAAATGGGGACTTGAATGGGGGTATAGGTGTTATTGATCAAGGCAATCATACTGCCTTTCATTTGGAAGCGGTTCAAACACCAAGTAAATTAGATAATAAGAGTTTGTTGGATCTCTATGGAGAGCTACTTTTTGCGAGAAAAGATAGTCTGTTTGAAATATTAAAGGATCTGGAAGTTTATCAGGCTGTAGTCAATTCAAAATCTCTTAAGAGAAATATTAATTTGGTGAATGTTTACTCTCGGAAAAAAGATTTGTGGTCTCACAAATTGAATTTTCATTTTAACACATCCTTAACTGCTCTTAATTTGGATAAAACAGCGCATTGGTTAAAAACGCCAAAAGAAGAACGGGAAACGTTTTCAATGGCAAGTGTAAAGACGGTGTATCACAATCAGTTATTGCTAGATCGATTTTTAGACATGTTCGCCATTGACCCAAACAGCAAGAAAAATAAAAACAGAATAAGGCAGCTCCCTAAATTCGGGGTAATAGCTGCTTAAAACTTAACAAAGTATTGCAATAAGAACGATGTCTTTTATCGTACAGCAATAAATTACTGAATTGTGGGCGATAGAAATATCATTTCCTATCGTTGTTACAGTAGCATTGTCTTGTACATTTACATTGTTCGCAAGACGAATAGAATGAACATCACCACGCAAAATAGCACAGTACCAAATACTGCAATCATTACTCATTTCAACGTCACCAATTCTTGCTGTAGTCTCAGCTAGAAAGCAGTATTTTCGATTTAAATCTCTAATAAAAGCTATTCTTATTTAGTTTGATTGTAAATACAAAGAGAATTAAAATAATATTCGAGTGATCTTTTATTAATATGTATGAAAAAAGTCACGCAAACGTTAACGTGAATGAAATTGAAAATGAGAATGATAGCTTTGTGTTAATTTGAAAGTAAATAGTGGTGCATACTAGTAATTTGTTAGTTTAAAAGGCCACTTTAACTTTAATTTAAAAGGTTTACGATAAAAAAGGTTTGAAAATTTAAGTTTTTTTTACACTTTTGAGGCCGCAGATATAAATAGGGGTATTTTGAATTCTGCAATTTAAGAGGTGGCATTAGTAATGAAACTAAAAGTTCTTCTTGAAAACAATTCTAAAGGTTGCATTTTGTTGCTTTCATCTCATTTTTAAGAGATGAAAGGATTTATATATAAATGTGTATTAATGTTTAATTAACCACTAACTAAAGGTTTATGAAAAAAAGTTTATTTTCGATGTTAATTCTATGTGTTATAGGATTACAGAGCGTTCTAGCTCAAAGTCGAGAAGTTTCAGGGGTGGTTACTTCAGCCGATGATGGGCTGTCTATCCCCGGAGTTTCTGTAATTGTGAAAGGTACAACCATGGGTACCACTACTGATTTCGATGGTAACTACTCTTTAAATATTCCCGATGATGGAAAGATTTTGATCTTTTCTTTTGTTGGAATGAAAACTAAAGAAGTTGTAATTTCTTCATCAAAGATTAATGTTGTAATGGCATCTGAATCCATTGGTATGGATGAGGTTATGGTAGTGGCTTATGGTGTAGCTAAAAAGTCTTCATTTACAGGAGCTGCGCAACGAGTTGGAGCCGATGATATTGCAAGTTCTAGAGTGGAGTCTTTGGATAAAGCTTTAGCGGGGAAAGTATCTGGTGTTAGAGTTGCATCTACAACAGGAGAACCCGGAGCTTCAGGAGATATCCAAATTAGAGGTATTGGTTCTATTACTGGAAGTACAAGTCCATTGTATGTGATTGATGGGGTAGCTGTTGTTTCTGGTTCGTATGGTCATTCTGGAGCATCTTCTAGTATCTTGAGTACAATTAATACTGAAGATATCGAATCAATGACTATATTGAAAGATGCTGCTGCAGCATCTCTATATGGTTCTCGTGCTGCAAATGGAGTCATAATCATTACCACTAAAAGGGGCAAGTCTGGAGAAACCAAATTTAATTTTAAAGCAAATTATGGTGTTTCTAAAATGGCTACTAATTCTTATGAAACCATGAGTGGAGAAGCTTATTATGATTACATGAAGCTTGCTGTTAAAAATTATAGTCTTAATAAACAAGGCGTACTTTACGGTGGTGCAACCGCAGCTCAAATTACAACTGCTGAAAATCTAGCTACATCTTGGGTTGATGATGATGGAATGCAGAGAAGAAATGGTGCTAACTGGAAAGATGAGGTATATGGTCAAGGAGTTGATCAGGATTATCAGTTGTCTATTTCATCGGGTAATGATAAAAGTCAATACTATGTGAGTGCAGGATATAAAAGTGTTGATGGTATTGTGAAGAATAGAAGTTTTGACAGGTATAGTGCTGTTATAAATGTGAATTCAAAGGCGAAAGAGTGGTTAGATTTTTCTGTGAAATCGCAACTTGCTTACACTGATCAATTAGGAGGTCGTGATCAATCTGATCAGGAGCAAGGAATTGGAACAACTTCTCCTTTGAGCATGGTTTTTTCTGCTGATCCAACTCAAGAAGTATATAATCCAGACGGTTCTCTTAATTTAACTAACTGGTATGGTGGAAAAGTGAAAAATCCTTTGCAGGTTCTTAATTCAGACGATCAATTTGTAAGTACAAAAACATATCGTGCTTTAAATACTTTTAATGGTACTGTTAAAATTCTTCCTGAATTAACCTTCTCTTCTACAAACTCTGTAGATTATGTAAACACAGAGGTTTTTGAGTATTGGGGGCCAAAATCAATTGATGGCGAGGCCGTAAATGGTTTGGGTATGCGCGATGGAAATAGAGTTGTAACTATGACTACTTCCGATGTATTCAACTATACTAAGACTTTCGAAGAGTCTCATAATATTGCAGTTCTAGCAGGTTTTGAAGCGCAGAAATATGATTACTTGTTTACCAGAGCTGAAGTAAAGGATTACTCTACCGATAAATTACCTGAACTTGCATCAGGTAAGCACTCTAATGCGACTAGTTCAATTTATAAAAATTACTTAGAGTCTTTCTTTGGAAGTGTAAATTACAATTTTGATAATAAGTATTATGTAGCAGGTAGTGTAAGACAGGATGAATCATCTAAATTGGGAAAGGATAAAAGAACAGGAACATTCTGGTCTGCTTCTGCAAGTTGGAGATTCTCCCAAGAGGAATTCTTTGCGAGTAATATTATTAATGATGGTAAAGTAAGATTTTCTTATGGTACCAATGGTACACTTCCAGGAGGTTCATATGCACACCTTGGTTTGTATAATTTCTCAGGGGTTTACGGTCCTAATTCTGCTATTTACTTAAGTCAGGCAGAGAATAAAGATCTTGGCTGGGAAATGAGTAGTAATATGAACTTTGGTATTGATTTGACATTATTTAATAAAGTATCAATTACTGCAGAATATTTCCATAAGTATACTAAAGATTTATTATTGGATGTACCTACTTCCTATACAACCGGTTTTGCTAATGCGACCCAAAATTCTGGGGAGATTTCTAATCAAGGATTTGATA
Organism: Labilibaculum sp.; assembly: GCA_032125735.1. Taxonomy (GTDB): domain Bacteria; phylum Bacteroidota; class Bacteroidia; order Bacteroidales; family Marinifilaceae; genus Labilibaculum. Next base: position 19,177 of record JAQBBZ010000159.1, on the reverse strand, counting down.
TTGAGATTCATGCTACTGATTTGTTGAGTTCTGAGTTTAAGTGGGATGTTGATTTAGCTCTTTCTACATTATCTGCGAAGGTTGAAAAATTACCTGGTGGTAACGATATTATACTAGGTGATGGTAATTTATATCAGTATAGTGAAGGACAAGATCTATATACTTTCTATTTACCAACCTGGAACGGTGTTAATGCAGCAACAGGATTTTCTGAGTTCCTAATTGACCCTACTAAAGGTGCTACTTCTGATAATTTAACAATGAATTATAGTCAAGCAGGTCGTGGTCCAGTTGGAAAAGCTTTTCCTGACTTCACAGGAGGTTTAACCAATTCATTCTCTTATAAAGGATTTACATTAAGAGTTTTAACTACGTTCCAATTTGGAGGTAATCTATTTGATTATCCTGGTTATTTTTTCCACCACGACGGAGTTAGAGGAAACTTTAATTTAGCAAAGGATGTTGAAGGAAATTATTGGACACCAGAAAACACGAATGCTGAAAATCCACAACCTGTTTATGGATGGAGTAACAGACCAGACAGATGGTCAACTAAACATTTAAAATCTACAGACTTTATTAGACTGAAGGAGTTGGGGATCTCTTATAATTTACCTAAAAATTTGTACCAGAAAGTTGGTGTTGATAATGTTAAATTGAATTTTAATGTTAGTAATTTAACATACTTATATGCTGCTACAAAGGATATGGAATTAGAGGTTAACTTGAATGGATACAGGACAGTAGATACTCCTATGGCAAGAACTTTTTCTTTCGGAGTTTCTGTTGATTTTTAATTTAATTAAGAAAAAAGAATCATGAGAAATATATTTATTTTATTAATGTCGGTTATGATTTGGAGCTGTTCTGATGATTTGGAACAACTTCCAACCGATAAATTACCATCATCTGATGCTATTTCCACAGTTGCGGATTTACAATATGCAGTTAATGGTGTATACTCTAGGTTAGTTGATCGTTATAGTTATTGTGGAGATTTTGGTCTGTATGGTGATGCAAAAGGAGGTGATATCGATTATAAAGGTTCACACAATCATTTACAACCAGTTATTAATCTTCAAACAGATGCTAATTCAGGTCAGGCTGCTGGATTTTATGAGGTTAATTATGTTGCCATTGCGCGAGTGAATGATATTTTGACGGTAGTTGACAATATTTCGGATAAAGAGGATAACCAAGCAGAATATAATGATCTTGTTGGGCAATTATATGCATTAAGAGGATTCTTACATTTTGATTTATTGAGAACCTTTTGCCCTATGCCAAACTTGGTTGCGGATAAATCTGTAGCTAAATCAGGTATTGTGATTTCTAAGGAAAAATATCCAGTGAATGCGAGGTTTACAAGATCTACGATGAATGAATCGTATGATTTTGTTAAAAATGAATTTGCTGAGGCTTTAAAAATCATTGGAAAGGATAAATCTATAGGAGAACTAAACTATTGGGCTGTTAAGGCACTTCGCTCTAGAATGCATTTGTATCTTGGTGAAAATAATGAAGCTTTGGCTGATGCACAGGATGTGATTGATAATTCTGGTTATGCTTTGTTAACTCAGGCGAATTGGATGACTTCTTGGACTATTGAAGGTGCTGATGAAACATTATTTGAAATCAGAACATCAGATACTGATAATGCTCAAAGAAATTCTTTAGGATATTACACTAGCCCTGATGGATATCCCGAAGCGGCGGCTTCTGATGATTTCATGTCGTTTTATTCAACTCTAGACGCGAATGACGTGAGAATCAGTTCTCTTAAGGAAGAAGATGCTAAAGGTAGTTATAAGGCATTTTATACACAAAAGTATAGAGGAAGAGCCGGAGTAACTTCACCTTTATATGTAAATAATCCTAAAGTTATTCGTTTAGCTGAACTGTATTATATCGCATCCGAAGCTGTTTTAAAAGGTGGATCTGCAACAGGAGCTAAAACGGCTGTAGAGTATTATAATAGTGTTAGAGTCAACCGAATTAATGGTTATGTTAATGCAGTGGCTGTTTCAGTTGATGATATTCTAAATGAAAGAAGAATAGAATTGTTTTGTGAAAACTCAAGAGTATTTGATCTAATTCGTACAAAAGTTGAATTCGTTCATCCTCGATTTGCTGAAGCAATCCAAGTTAATGATTCTAGATTGGTAACCTCTATTCCTCAACGAGAATTGGATATTAATCCTGATTTGTAATGTGTTAAGGAAGTAGTTTTTCGTAAAATACTTTTTAATAATATAATTAAAGAGGCTGCCATTTGGGCAGCCTCTTTTTTGTTTCCTTTTTCCTCAGATCTATTCTTTGTAATTAATGTCGTTTTTCCATAAGCTCGAACACTCCAGTTTTCACTTCACTTGCTTTGGCTATAAAATTTGAAACCCCTCCCTTTTAGTTCAACTTAGCCCCTCCCAATTTATGGGCATCCCCCTTTCAGCTAAAGCCATCAGCTCAAAATTTATAAGCATTCCCCTTTCTGCTAAAAGCAATAGGCTGAAAATTCTCAGGGCTTATTCTTTAGTTCACATTAGCAGTTGAAAATTTTTGAGCTACATTGGGTGAGCTGTTCCGATATTGTTTAAGAATTGGCTGGTGAGGATCTGAGTTCAGCTTATTAGCTTCATTTTTGTTGGGGACATTCTGTTAACGCACCTAATGATGTTTTCCTTTTTGCTTGCCTGCAAATAGCTGCAATTTTTTCATTGTAAGCAAAGCCCGCTTAAGTAAATCGCGATTGTTTACAGGCAATACTTGTAGTTCTAAATGCTCTGAGCATCCTATTTTACCAGTGGCTTAGTTAATTGGCATAGTAGTAAAGCAAGTTAGCGATCTAAATTAGATTGATATTTGTTTAATTTTTAATTGACATTGATCTTAGAAGGTGTTAAATTGACTATCGTATTATTTTAAATAACTAAATAGAATGTAAAATGATAGAAAAAATTAATTATGCCCGATTAACTAATAATGAGTTGTATACTCTCATTAAAACCATTCTCTCAATTCTAACTGGTGTTGATCAGGAAGCATTAAATTTAAAAGGCTGGCTTGATAAATTATTAATTCCATTCAAAAAGCTGGAGTTGTCGGTAGGAATGGATAGAGGCAGTCAATTCACCGTACTTATTGCACAAGATGATGATTTTCGCGATAAATGTTTTAAAGCCTTTAAAACCTATGTAGAGGCTTGTTTGCTTCGTGATAATGATGATTGGAATGCTGCCGGAGAATTACTTTGGCGGATTATAAACAATCATGGTTTGTATCTTCACACCGAGAGTTATTCGAAAGAAAGTGCTTTACTGGATAAGCTCATTCTTGAACTGGAAATGAATGCTAAAGCTCGGGAAGCTATTGTACTGATAAAGGGAGAGGAATGGTTTACTGAAATGAAAAACGGTAGAGACAGGTATAAATCACATTGGGACGAAAGACGCGAAGAGCAAGCCAATAAGCCTGCCAGTGAGAGCGAACAAGCCAGAAAGGACATTCGAATCAGAAGCCAAAACTTATTTCAGTTTATCGATCTAATGTTTGTCTCCGAGGGAGGAGAAACCTGGTTGACTCTAATTCATCAGATCAACGGGGAGATTATTAAATCGAATACCATTGTAAAGGCTCGAACTACCCGTCGCGAAAATAGTAAAGAAGAAATTGTTGAGAAACAACAGCAGCCATTGTAAATATCGCTCAAAGTAAAATCCGAAAAGCAGAGACTTGTTTTTCGGATTTTTTTATGGGTGCAACGATGCGTTTACGATAGAAACCAAAATCGCCGTTTTTCGTTCTGTTTCTCCTCTTATTCAGACTAAATCAACCCTTAATCAGCCCTGCTTTTAGATCTAATAGCCATGTAACTTTGTAGGGTACAAACGTTTGCGAGTAGTCGATTTTTTTTGTGTCTTTGCTTGCCTAAAAACGGGGAAACACTACCTTTACCATGCTAAATAACATGATTTTAGCAAAATGTGATTTAGATAAAATTTAGAAACAACTAACCAAACAAAAGAATTAATTTCAAGCTTAATTCAAAATAGTCATGAGTCAAAAGACAAAAATCATTGAAAGGGAAGACTTTGTCATTCGATTTTCCGGCGATTCGGGAGATGGAATGCAGCTAACAGGAACGCAATTTTCGGATACTTCCGCATTATTTGGAAATGATGTTGCTACTTTTCCTGATTACCCGGCAGAGATTAGAGCACCACAAGGAACTGTGGGGGGCGTTTCAGGATTTCAACTTCATTTCGGAACAACAGAAGTGAATACACCAGGCGACTTTGCCGATGTATTGGTTGCCATGAATCCGGCTGCATTAAAGGCTAATTTAAGGTGGGTAAAGCCTAGTGGAACTATTATTGTAAATGAGGATAGTTTTACGGATAAAAATCTTGAAAAAGCCGGTTACGATTCGGATCCTCTTTTGGATAATAAATTGTCTGATTACAACCTGATTAAGGCAAGGGTAACTTCTCTAACTAAAGAGTGTTTAAAAGATACTGGATTGGATCAGAAAAGTATTCTTAGGAGTAAAAACATGTTTACTCTGGGGATGGTTTATTGGATGTTTGATCGTCCGTTGGATCATACCGAAGAGTTTATTGAAAAGAAATTCAGAAAGTATCCATTAGTTGTTGAAGGAAACAAAATGGTGTTGCGTGCTGGTTATAATTTTGCCAGAACGATTGAAGCTTTGCCATATAATTTCAGTGTTGCTCCTGCCAAGATTAAGAAAGGAACTTACCGAAATATTACCGGCAATAAAGCAACTGCCTGGGGATTAATTGCAGCGGCAGAAAAAGCTGGTTTGGAATTATTCTGTGGATCGTATCCAATTACGCCGGCAACTGAGATTTTTCAGGAACTTGCGGCTCGCAAGGATCTTGGTGTGAAAACATTTCAGGCTGAAGATGAAATTGCAGGTATCTGCACATCAATTGGGGCTAGTTTTGCGGGTAACTTTGCTGTTACGACTACATCCGGTCCAGGATTGGCTCTTAAAACAGAAGCTGCAGGTTTGGCTGTAATGACAGAATTACCTTTAGTAATTGTGAATGTTCAGCGGGGAGGTCCATCAACAGGTCTTCCAACAAAAACCGAGCAATCAGATTTGTTGCAGGCAATTCATGGTCGTAGTGGAGAATGTCCAATGCCTGTAATTGCAGCAAGTACACCTTCTAATTGCTTTGAATACGCTTACAGCGCCGGTAAAATTGCCTTGGAGCACATGACCCCTGTTATTTTATTAACAGACGGTTTTATTGCAAATGGCGCCGAACCTTGGCGAATTCCTAAAATGGCCGATTTGGCTCCTATTGAAGTACCTTTAGCTAAAGAGGGGGATAACTATCAACCATATGCCAGAGATAACGAGAAATTGGCTAGAAAGTGGGCTGTTCCAGGTACAAAAGGTTTGGAACATCGAATTGGAGGTTTGGAGAAGATGGATGTGACGGGTACTGTTTCTTATGTGCCGGAAAATCATCAGGTGATGACAGATATTCGATCGGAAAGAATTAGACGAGTTGCAAATTTTATCCCCGATCTTCCTGTAAGAGGAAATGATGAAGCTGATGTTTTAGTTGTAGGTTGGGGGGGGACATATGGTCACTTGATTACAGCCGTTCGCGAACTTCAGGCTGAGGGAAAGGATATTGCTTTGGCACATTTCCATTATATTTTCCCATTACCTAAAAATACTAAAGAGGTTTTAAAACGTTATAAAAAAGTAATTATTTGTGAATTGAATGAAGGACAATTTGCCGAGTATTTACGAGGCTGCTTTCAGGAAATTAAATTTGATCAATATAATAAACTACAAGGATTACCTTTTACCGTATTGGAATTAAAAGAGAGGTTTAACCAATTATTGGAGGAGAAATAATCATGACAGATACAATTCTTAAATCAAATAGTCCTGTGAAATTAACTCCTAAAGATTTTAAAAGTGATCAGGAAGTAAGATGGTGTCCTGGGTGTGGAGATCATGGTGTTTTAAACTCAGTGCAAAAAGCAATGGCTGAGATGAACATTCCAAAGGAAATGTTTGCGGTGATATCAGGTATTGGATGTTCTTCTCGTTTTCCATATTATATGGATACTTACGGTTTTCATACAATTCACGGTAGAGCAGCAGCAATTGCCTCAGGTGTGAAATCGGCTAATCCAGATCTGGAAATATTGCAGGTTTCAGGAGATGGAGATGCGTTAGCAATTGGAGGTAATCATTTTATCCATGCTATACGTCGTAATATCGACATGACAATTCTTCTTTTTAATAATGAGATTTATGGTCTGACAAAAGGTCAATATTCACCAACGTCAAAACAAGGAATGGTAACTAAAACGTCGCCATTTGGAACAATTGAACAGCCATTTCATCCTGCCGAATTAGCTTTGGGAGCGGGATCTAAATTTTATGCAAGATCGATTGATACGAGTATCAAATTGACTACTGAATTAATTTTAGCTGGATCAAAACACAAAGGAACATCGATTATTGAAGTTCTTCAAAATTGTGTGATTTATAACGATGGTGCACATACGTTGATAACGGACAAGGAAACGAAGGACGATTTTCAATTGATTCTGCATCATGGTGAGAGAATGATTTTTGGAAAGGAGAAAAATAAAGGATTGGTTCTAGGTGGTAATGGAAAGCTAATTGTAGTTACGATTGGTGAATTTGGGATTACCGAACAGGATATTTTGATTCACGATGCACACAATCCAGATCCTCATATGGCTTGGTTGTTGTCTAATATGTCGGCTCCAGAGTATCCTGTTGCACTCGGTGTAATTAGAGATGTTGCAGCACTTTCTTACGAGCAGAAATTGGTTCAGCAAATTAAAGATGTTCAAGCAACAGCAAAAATTAAGTGCATGGATGATTTGTTGAATAGTGGCGATACTTGGGAAGTTAAGTAGCTAGATATTATTTATCATTACATAAAAAGAGGAAACCATGTGTTTCCTCTTTGTTTTTTATTATCTGCAAGCCCTTTCTTGATTAGGAAAGGAAAATTTGCAGCTGTTTTTTTTCATTAGTAGATTTTAATTGAAATCAGTACTTGTTGGAAAAAGGTAGATATCAAACCAGAAAATTATATTATTTTGTATTCCTAAATTCAGATAACAAAAAACATTAATACCAATTAACATGGAAGAAGTTTCGATTTCCAAAATATACAAACGGAAAAAGAGTGATAGAGATATTTTTCAGGAATTGATGCCTTTTAAAGTGAAGGAGATTCTTTTGATCGCGACCTATTATGATGCTTATACAATTGTTCGGGAAGGACAATTCTCAGATAAAATTGTAGGAGAGTATTTGCAACTAAATCTTTATGCAGCACCTCGTTTTACTAGTGTTGCAACAAACGAGGAAGCAAAAGAGGCTTTTGAAAAGAGAAATTTCGATGTTGTTATTATAATGGCTGGATTGGATAAGGAATCACCTCTTGAATTAAGTCAGGAAATAAAAAAGATGAAACCGGATATTCCTGTATTGGTTTTAGTGAATAACAATAGTGATTTGGCTTACTTCGACAGAGCTGCAGATAAACTAAAGAATAATATTGAACGGGTTTTTGTTTGGAATGGTACCACGAAGATATTTATGGCCATGACCAAATATGTTGAGGATAAAATGAATTTGGATTGCGATACAAAAAGTGGTGATGTTCGAGTGATCCTACTGGTTGAAGATTCTGTAAAATACTATTCCAGATATCTACCCTTGTTATATATATCGGTAATGACCCAAACTCAGAAAGTAATTTCGGATGAAGGTGATATTGATGAAATGCATAAGATTTTGAAAATGCGAGCTAGGCCGAAAGTTATTTTGGTGAGCACGTATGAAGAAGCAATTGAAGTTGTGGATAAATATTTGGAAAATTTGCTTTGTGTAATTTCAGATGTTCGTTATGCCAGAAATGGGAAGTTAGATGATGATTCGGGAGTGGATCTGATTAAATATGTGCAGGAACAAAACATGAAAATTCCATGTTTAATGCAATCGCACGATACCGATAATGCGATTCGTGCTTTGCAGGTTGATGCGGATTTTATTAATAAAAACAGTGATACACTGGCCTTAGATATCTACAATTTTATTTATACAAAACTTGGGTTTGGTGATTTTGTTTTTAGAAATCAAAGTGGAACTAAGGTTGCTGTGGCAAAGTCATTGGAAGAATTTGAAGAAAAGCTTAAATACGTTCCTGATGATTCACTTCTTTTTCACTCAAAAAGAAATGGCATTTCCACATGGTTAATGGCTCGTGGCGAAATTAATATTGCTAAAAAGCTAAGAAGATATCAGATTGAGGATTTTAAATCAGTAAAAGATTTACGTAAATTTTGTTTGGATCTATTTGAAGCTTCACGCATAAAACAGTTACGGGGTCGGATTATTAATTTTAGACCCAATATTGTTAATTCGAACCATTACATTGTACGCTTGGGACAAGGATCGTTAGGGGGAAAAGGGCGTGGATTAGCATTCTTATGCAATTTTATTGAGAACGTTTACTTCTCTAAATTAATCAAGGATATTAATATATCGATTCCCAAAACAGCAATAATTGGTGTTGATGAATATGATAATTTTATTGAGAAAAATAATCTTTACGGTAAGATTTATTTGGATAAAAACTACAAAAAAGTAAGAGATCTATTTGCGAAAGGGGAATTGTCGGATAAATTAAGAGAGAGACTTCGGGAATATCTCGAGGAAATGACTTGTCCAATAGCTGTACGTTCATCCGGTTTGTTCGAAGATTCATTGATGCAACCATTTGCAGGTGTTTATGCGACTTATTTACTGCCAAATAATCATCCGGATATCGAAGAGCGGTTTCGTCAGTTGGTAACCGCAATTAAGCTTATTTACGCTTCTATTTTCACGCCTGAGGCTCAATCGTATTTCAGTGCGGTGGATTATAAAATTGAAGAGGAGAAAATGGCTGTCATTATTCAGGAAGTTGTTGGGCAGGAATCCAATGGAAGATTTTATCCTAATATTAGTGGGGTAGCTCAATCCTACAACTATTATCCGTTTTCTTATATGAAACCTGAGGATGGTTTTGCCGTTATTGCTATAGGTCTGGGTAAGTATGTTGTTGGTGGTGAGAAAACTCATCGTTTTTGTCCAGAACATCCAAAATTGCAATTGGCTTCAATTGAAGATCAGATGAAAGATTCTCAAAAGTATTTTTATGGGATCGACATGCAAAAAAAGGATTTTGATCTGGTAAGGGATGGGGAAGATGCCATAACTGTAAAATATCAACTTTCAGATGCTGAGCAGGATGGAAATCTATTGCATTGCGCATCTGTTTACGATTTTCAGAATGATAGATTGGAGCCAGATTTGAATTTACGCGGACCAAGGGTGGTGAATTTCGCAAATATTTTGAAATACAATCAAGTTCCGGTTGCTTTTGCATTAAGTGTACTTTTAAATATTTTTAAGCAGGCAATGGGTTCTCCTATTGAAATAGAGTTTGCTGTTGATCTTTCAAAAGGAAAAGATAATTTGCCGACTTTCCAGCTCTTGCAGATAAAACCACTTATTCGTCAGGAAATGAGTATTGATATCGATATGAGTAAGGTTGATAAGGATAAGCTTGTTTTGCTGGCAAGTAAAGGTATGGGGAATGGAAGAGTTGATCATGTTCGGGATGTAGTTTATATGGATATTGATAAATTTGACCGCACCAAGACTGAAGAAATGGCTCTGGAAATTGAAAAATTGAATCAGAAGATGAAAGAGCAAGATCGTCAGTACGTACTAATTGGTCCTGGAAGATGGGGAACAAAAGATAAGTTTACAGGGATTCCAGTATTGTGGTCTCAAATATCTAATGCAAAAGTGATTGTGGAACAAGGTTTAGAAGATTTTCCGTTAGATGCTTCTTTAGGTTCTCACTTCTTTCACAATGTGACTTCGATGAATGTGGGGTATTTTTCGGTAAGAAGTAACAATGCACAGAGTTTTGTGAATTTGGATATTCTTGGTAAACAAAAGCTTGAAGAACAAATTCATTACTTTAAACACGTTCGATTTAAAGAACCCTTGGAGATTTTGATGGATGGTAAAAAACAAACGAGTGTTATCATGTTTAAATAGAAAAAAGCCGTTTCAATTCTCATTGAAACGGCTTTTTTTCTGAATTGTATTTTTTATCCCTGAAATGAATCTACACCTGCAGTTTCCATTGCACGGTCAACTTTCTTTACTAATCCTTGAATTACTTTTCCCGGACCTACTTCGGTGAATAATGTTGCACCATCAGCAATCATATTAACCATGGTTTGAGTAAATCGAACAGGAGCAGTTAATTGAGAAACCAAATTTTTCTTGATCTCAGCAGGATCGGAAATTGGCAATGCGTTTACATTCTGATAAATCGGGCAGATTGGAGTTGAGAAAGTCGTGTTCTCAATCGCCTCTTCCAATTCAACACGTGCAGGCTCCATTAAAGGAGAGTGGAATGCACCACCTACTTTTAAAGGAAGAGCTCTTTTAGCACCTGCCTCGAGTAATTTTTCACAAGCAATTTCAATACCTTTCATACTACCTGAAATAACCAATTGACCAGGACAGTTGAAATTGGCAGGAACTACAATTTCGTTAATTTCTTCACAGATTTTTACTACAATATCATCATCCAATCCGATGATTGCTGCCATTGTTGAAGGTTCAATTTCGCAAGCTTTTTGCATTGCAGTAGCTCGCTGAGAAACCAATTTAAGACCATCTTCGAAAGATAAAGCTCCATTAGCAACCAAAGCTGAGAATTCACCTAAAGAGTGACCTGCTACCATTTCTGGTTTGAAACCCTCGCCAAGAGTTTTAGCTAAAATTACAGAGTGCAAGAAAATTGCAGGTTGAGTAACATTAGTTTGACGTAAATCTTCATCAGTTCCTTCAAACATTAGGTCGGTAATTCTGAAACCTAAAATATCATTGGCTTTTTCAAAAAGCTCTTTAGCAAGATCTGAATTTTCGTATAGGTCTTTTCCCATACCAACAAATTGGGCTCCTTGCCCTGGAAATACATATGCTTTCATATTCTTCTTCAATTAACAATTAACCAATAATTTTTTCAGTAATGAATTGATTATTAGGGTAAGATTTAAAATATTCCGGGCACAAAGATATCTATTCAATTTACAATGTGCAATTTTCAATAGGACAATGTAAATTGGGAAAGCTTCGATTCCAAAGAATACTTAACTAATTAGTAGTTCGATTTGGTTGCAATTAAACGAATAAACTCTTCTCTTGTAGCAACCTTTTCAAAGGCCCCGGTAAAATCAGATGTGGTTGTAATTGCATTTTGTTTTTGAACTCCACGCATCGACATACACATGTGCTGAGCTTCAATAACAACAGCAACGCCTAATGGATTTAGAGTGTTTTGAATGCATTCTTTAATCTGAGTAGTTAAACGCTCCTGAACCTGTAAACGGCGAGCGAAAGCATCTACAACCCGGGCAATTTTGCTTAATCCGGTAATGGTTCCATTAGGAATGTATGCAACATGTGCTCTGCCCACAAAAGGTAACATATGATGCTCGCACATAGAATAAACCTCGATATCCTTCACAATTACCATTTGGCGGTAATCTTCCTTAAACATGGCTGATCTTAATATGTCCTCTGGATTGTTATGGTATCCTTGTGTTAAAAATTGCATTGCCTTAGCAACTCGTAACGGGGTTTTTAAAAGACCTTCACGTTCTGCATCTTCACCTAATAGTTCAAGAACTTTTTTATAATGAAACATTAGCTGTTCAGTCGTTTCCTGATTGTATTTTTCTATTTTTGTGAAACCTTTATGATTGTCTCCGTTGGTTGAAAATTCCATCTGTATTTAGTGTTTTAATTTAAGTCGCAATTTCGACTTGCAAAATAAGTATAAATTTTACCTATACAACAATCTTTTCGAAGCTTTTGTTCAGGCTAAGTTCTTGCATCAATGGAGATTTTAGTAATTGCCGGCGCTTTTTCAGCCATGAGAAATTTTATTAGTCAACTTGTTTTGGTTGAAAATTTAGGAAAGAACTATGCACGTTTCAGTTATCAGGAAACGGAGCTGGATATTCTTATTTCCGGAACTGGAGGAAGTGTTACATCCTATTATCTGACTAAATCGCTGAATTATAAGAAATATGATCTTGTTATTCATTTGGGCAGGTGTTTTTCATTAAAAAATCAACTGAAATCAGGAATTGTAATCAATTTAATTGATGATTATTTTGGCGATTTAGGATTTGAAACTGAAGATGCATTTTCCTCGGTATTTGATTTGGGGATACTGAATGAAAATGAATTTCCATTCACAAATGAAATTCTTGAAAACAATTTGTTGTTGCCTGAATTTCAATCATCATATCGAAAGGCAAGTGGGATTAGCTGTAATTCAATTCCTATTAATTTGTTTGGAATTGCCAGTATGTATCAAAAAAATAATCCCGACGTTATTAGTAGAGATGGTGCAAGTGTATTGTATGTTTGTTTGGCCGAAAAAATGAAATTAATTCAGCTTTTCTATGTGGTTGATCGACTTGAAAATGCGAGTGAAAAATATATGATTGAGGAGGATGAAGTTTCAAAATTAACCGAAGCTTTGGAACTAAGCTTAGCCAAGATGTTGAGAGTCGATTAATTGAATTTTAGAAGTATTGCCTTTTTGTAATAAATGGTTTGAAACACACCGCGAGCCAGCATAAATCCAAGCATGGCCATCCATAATCCGTGATTCTGGAAGCTGTTACTCAGTAGATAGTAGCTGGGTATAAATACAAATAAGGTTGCTGCTATCATTGTTCTTCTCATGTAGCCAGAGGCGGTTGCACCGATAAAAATTCCATCCATTAAAAATGCGCCAAAACTTAAAATTGGTAATAATACAATCCATTTTATATAGTCTTGAGCTTCTAATATTGTCGATTCACTATTGGTTAATGCTGATAGTATCCAATTGCTGCTTGTTGCATAGAAAATGGTGAATGCAAGGCTTATTCCTAGTCCCCAAATAAAAAGCAGACGAATTACACTTTTTAGTCCGGTTTGGTTTCTAGCTCCAATAAATTTTCCCACTAAAGCCTCTGCCGCAAATGCAAAGCCATCCATAAAGTAAGAGAAAATGAATAAGAATTGGAGCAGTAGTGAATTTACGGCCAGAATGGTTTTGTTTGTGTTAGCCGATTCTGTAGTGAAAAATGTGAAAACAAAGATGATGCAAAGCGTTCGGATAAAAATATCTTTATTAATTGAAATGAAGTTTTTCAATTCTTTAATTTGCATCATTCCTTTTCTACTCCAGTAATGAAACAATCTGCTATAATATCGAAAGATAAAAAACAGAGCAATAAATAATCCTGAGTATTGAGCAATTACAGTTCCCAATGCAACGCCACGAGCATCTAAATGCATTCCGTAAACAAAGTATGAGGACAAAGTAATGTTGATAATGTTGCTGATAATGGCAATTACCATTGGGATTTTGGAATTCTGCATTCCAATAAACCACCCTGTTAAGGCATACAAACCGATTGTTGCCGGAGCGGCCCAAACTCTTATGTAATAATACGATTTAGCTATTTTCTCAACCGATTCGTCACAGTCGATGACATAAAAACTTAAATCAACAATTGGTTGTTGTAAGATTAATATAAGGGTGCTTCCTAATAAAGCAACTAAAAGTGCTCTTGATAAGGAAAGTATGGTTTCATTAAGATTTCGTGCACCATAAGCTTGAGTAGTAATTCCTGTTGTACTCATCCGCAAGGAGGCAAATCCCCAATAAAGAAAATTAAATATGGTTCCTCCTAAGGCTATGGCACCTATAAAATCGATATTTCCTAAATGTCCCATCAAGGCTAAGTCAACAATACCTAAAAGAGGAATTGTAATATTGCTAACAATATTTGGAAGTGCTATTTTGAGTATTCGCTTGTTCACCCGAGGATATTAAGAATATTTTAAGGCACGAAAGTAGCGAAAAATCTTTTATCGAATCGGCTTTTGGGAGTGTTGAAAATAAAAGACAAAAAAGTCTTTAAATTAATTGGATTTAATCCAGATAAAAATTAGCTTTGTTTTAGTGTTACGGAAATAGATAATAATTACAACTAAAATAGATACAAAATATGGCATTTGAATTACCAGAATTACCATATGCTTACAATGCACTTGAGCCACATATTGATGCTAGAACAATGGAAATCCATCATTCAAAACATCATGCGGGATATACAAATAACTTAAATGCTGCTGTTGCAGGAACAGATTTAGAAGGACAAAGCATAGAGAATATATTAGCAAACATTTCAAAGCAATCAGTTGCTGTACGAAATAATGGAGGTGGATTTTTTAACCATGAGTTATTTTGGAATGTAATGTCTCCAAATGGAGGCGGAAAGCCATCCGGCTCATTATTAGCTGCAATTGAAAAAGATTTTGGATCGTTTGATTTATTTAAAGAAGAATTTTCCAAAGCTGCTGCTACTCGGTTTGGTTCAGGTTGGGCATGGTTGGTGAAACAATCTAATGGCAAACTTGTTGTGAGTTCTACTCCAAATCAGGATAATCCACTAATGGATTTAGCAGAAGTAAAAGGAACACCAATTTTAGGATTGGATGTTTGGGAACACGCATATTATCTGAAGTTTCAGAATAAACGACCAGATTACATTTCAGAGTTTTGGAATGTAGTAAATTGGGAGGAAGTGGCTAAACGCTTTCAGGATTAGTTTTGTTTATTGTTTTTTTGATTTTGGGACCGGCTTTCTTTTGAAAGCCGGTCTTTTAGTTTTGTACTGTTATTTATTGAATATGTGGAAATTTATGGTGAAATTGTATCGTAAATCAAAAAAACAATATCATGATACACGAACTACCCGAATTACCTTATGCTTTAAATGAGCTTGAACCATCAATTAGCCAAAAAACTTTAGAGTTTCATTATGGAAAACATCATCAGGCCTATGTTACCAATTTGAATAATCTAATTAAAGGAACTGCTTTTGAAAAGGCTAGTTTAGAAGAAATTGTAAGACATTCCGAAGGTGGAATTTTCAATAATGGTGCGCAGGTTTACAATCACACTTTTTACTTTATGGCTTTAAGTCCGAAAGGAGGAGGAAAACCTAAAGGGAAAATGGCTGATGCAATTGACGAGACTTTTGGATCGTTTGCTACATTTAAAGAAGAATTTTCGACAGCTGGAGCAACATTATTTGGATCGGGTTGGGTTTGGTTGGTTGCCGATTCTCATAACAAACTAAGAATTATGAAGAAAAATAATGCGGGTAACCCAATTACCGACGGCATGAAACCAATTTTCACGATGGATGTTTGGGAACACGCATATTATTTAGACACACAAAATGCACGTCCGAAATATATCGAGAACTTCTGGAATTTGGTGAATTGGGATGTGATTGAAAAACGATTCGAGGAATAATTTTTTTTAAAAAATTCTAACCTGTCATCCCTAAATAATCTTAGCGATGACAGGTTTTTTTTGCCTGTAAATTCTGTATTATATATTTCTAAATATTTTAAGATTAATTCAGGTTGTGTTTCATAATAATAAAATCATTCTTGTCCTCTATTTTTCGGAAGTTTAGTTTCTCATACAAATGAATGGCACCGGTACTTTTCTTACAAACTTCTAAAATAATTTCCTTGAATTGGTTTTCGCAAGCATATTTGATACAAGCTAATAGTAACTCTAAAGCAATTCCTTTTCCAGTATAATCCTTGGTGACACTTACATTGGTTATGAATCCGGAATTATTTTCTGCAGAATTGAAATAGGTAGCAACACATCCAATAAGTCTGTTCTCAACCCAAGCTTCGAATGTGATCGCTTGATTATATATTTTTCTCGAATAGTCCTGAAGGCAGACTGTTTTGTCGAGCGGAGGAATGAAACGATCTTTACACTCAATTAAATGATTGTGAATGTCTTGCTCATTTGCACTTTTTATTTTGTAGCTTATCTTCATCTTGTTACAAGTTTTCTAGAACAGCAAGTCCAAAGCCATAACGTCCAAATTTATTTCCATTATATAAAAGATATATTTTCCCATCGCAATGGAACATGTGCGGGTAGCATTGCATTTCCGAGTCCCAGCCATCCATAGAGACATCAATACCCACTTGGTCATCCTTGCGAATCCAGTTTTTCATGTCCTCAGAGAAAGCATATCCAATCCGATACGCTCTTTGGCTATTATTCCTAAAATTGGTTGCTTCCCGGTAACAAAACACCATATGGTATTTGTTATTGTATTTGATGACACTTGGTAGTGCCTGACATTCATTGGCATTTAGTTTGTCGGCGATTAACTGTTTGTTGTGCTTTTGCCATGAAATTCCATTATCAGATGTGGCATATCCGATTTTATAAACCCGTTGAGGTTCATCTGTACCTTCGGGCTGAACCCATTTGGTTCCGTATATATACCACATATGATAAATGTCGTTGAAAATGGCAACGAAAGGATCTCCAACCAGACAAGGCTCGTGCAATGATGAAGTTAAAACAGGTCCATCTCCTTTTCTTTTAAAAGTTAGACCGTTGTCAAAACTTTCAGATAAGCCTATGGAAGTTTCAACTGATACTGATACTCTTCTGGTCCATCCTCCAATATAGCCTAGAATTTTATCCTTGTTCCTCACAACATTTAAAGGAAATATCCCGTGCTCGTCGTAACATCCTAGCTTGCCTAAGCTGATAACAGGTTTTGATGAAATCTGGATGATTTTTTTAAAGCTTTTATCAAAATCGACAAAAGCAATATGACTTAAAAATTTTCCATTTTTATCTATTTGTCTTGTTGAAAAGTATATCCGAACAAAGTCATCAAAAACAATGGTTTGAGGAGATTGGGCAAACTCAAGGCAAGCATTGGGGAGCTCATGTTCTGTTGGATCAAAAATTTTTCCTAGTTTTTTCCATTTCATAATACAATTCAATTATTCCTATTTATATTGCTCAAGTTCTGCCAGACCAAATCCATATCGTCCAACCTGATTTCCAAGATAAAACATGTATATTTTATCATCCAATTCAAAAACATGGGGGTAAGCAATCATTTCAGAATCCCAACCTTCATCCGAGATATCGATTCCCACTTTACGATCATCCCGAACCCAAGTAATCAAATCATCAGAAGAAGCATACCCTATTCTGTATCCACCTTCTTTGCCTCTAAAATTTAAACTGTATCTGTAGCAAAAAAACATATGGTATTTGTTTTTGTAGAAAAACACATCTGGACTGGCCTGTGCTTCATCTTCTTCAAGCTTGTTTGTTATTAAATCCCGATCTTGTTTTATCCAGTGAATACCGTCGGAAGAACCTGCCATTCTGATTTTATAAACAGGTTCGGGTTTCCCATTGTTTTCGATCCATTTGTTACCTGCTATATACCATAAGTACCATTGGTTATTAAAGCGTCTGATTTTTGGACCACTTAGAATAAATGGCTCATTAATGCTGTAGGAAAGAATAGGTCCACTTCCCATTTTTGTAAAAGTATCTCCGTTGTTATTGCTAACCGCCATACCTATCGCTACATTAAAAGGAACTGATTCACATCTTGTCCATCCGGCATAATAAGCAAGAACCTGGTTTCCATTTCTGATGACAGAAGTTGGATAGGTACCAAATTCATCAAAAGTCCCTTTTTCACCTAAAGATAAAATGGGCTCTTTTGCGATATTCAGAACCTCAAATAAATTGAACCGATTCAAATCAACATAGCCTGAATAGCTTACATATTGCCCATTTTCATCAGGCTTTGGTCTGCAGGAAAAATAGACACGTATAAATTTGTCAAAAATCAGAACAGAAGGAGCCTGAGCAAATTCATTCAACCAACTTACGTTCTCTACATCCTGGGGATTAAAAACCCGTCCTAGTTTTTTCCATTTAAACATCACGAATAATTTTTAAGGCTTTCCTCTGTAACAAGAGAAAATTCATTTTTTATAACATCAATTACATCAGCTTTAGAATTAAACATCATAACGTCCAGTATCGATAGCCATGGTACAAATTCGTTCCTAAATTGTTCGTAATTAAAGGGATTCGATTTTAGAAAATTTATTTCAATCTCATGTTTGTTAAATTCCATGGGGGAATACAATTTGATGCCTCCTATGGGATTGATATAGATTGATGAATTTAGCTGCTTACAAATAGCGATCACTTTATCACTATTTTTTAAATCATGATTAATATTTATGTCTGAAGATTTTATTATTTGAGTTTTGATATCCAAGTGATTACAGGTTAGATTGACTGAATTAAGGATGTAATCGAAAAGATTATTGCTCTCGCAGCTCACGATTTCTTCCAGGAGAGGGAAAGTATGTTGAAAATAAGGTGCTTTTCTATAAGCGTTGGTAATTTGACTAAGAAATTTTTTCTTGTTGAAATCAGTAGAAATAGATTTTTCCTTGATGGACAAATAATTTGAGGTTCCATTGATTGGAACAGTAAAATATGAATCGTGGCCATTTAACAGATACCTGTTCCGATTAATCCATCCTTTTTTCGTGTATTGTATGTTGTCATAAATCACAAAAATATCAACCGAATTTATAAGTTGAAAATACCCAATATAGGGTAGGAAATAGGGTTGCATGATGGCAGTTTTCATCGGTTAAGTGGCTTTATGGTTAATATCAGTACAAAAAAATATGAATCTTAGCTCTCGGGTAGTGGAATAATATGCGTCAAGCTTTATGAAAAAGAAGAGTTTGGTTTTTGTATTTATCTTCTAATTTCAAAAAACAATACACCAATTTAAATAGGTTTATAAATAAATTTATGGAAAATCTAGAGAGTGAACAAATTTTTTAACAGAGTGATATTCTAATTGCGTTATCTTGAATTGATTTAAAAAAAAGATAAGATGGGTTATAAAGTGATGAAATAGTAAATGAAGCGCTAAGCTTATTCGTTTAAATTATTGCTTTTTTATTGATGAAATTTATTTTTTCGGATCGATTGTAAATCAGTATTGATTAAATAATTGCTAGCTGAATTTAGTTTGTGAAATATGATTTCTTTTCATTTTTAGATACTTGCACAGGATATTAGTTTTAATTCAAGAATTGTGTAATTTAAAT
>JAQBBZ010000158.1:0-3396 GCA_032125735.1 Labilibaculum sp. | reverse complement strand
TACACTGGTAATCAGTGGCGCTTAGAAGCATAAAAAAACATAGTGTTGTTTTTTAAAAACATCACTATGTTTTGAGTAAAATGTGCTTATGTTTTGGTCAAAACATAAGCATGTTTTTTTAGGACAGACAGTACTGGTATTTTATGGTAATTTTTAGAACTCCAAATGGGTCAGCATTTTCTTTAATTCTTTTCTAGGAGTGAAAATGGTTGCCGTATTTAAAAATCGAACGGAGCTTATTGGAATGAAGAAGAAAAGGAAGATGCAGGCGAATTAAAGCTGAGAGTTTGGAAAAAATTAGTTTCGTCTTCTTCTGTTGTTCCAAAAATTGATGTAATGATCTTGAGAAATCAAGCCAATGGAACCTGTGTAGATGCCACCTCCTTGTGTTGCGTCGTAAACACGCACAACAATTCTGTTTTTCTGTCCTTTTTTAATCAGATTCGGAGGCAAATAGTAGCCTCTTAACTGCTGATAAGAATTGGGATACCGTCGAACTGTTGAGGGTATAAATTCCTCCGACTGCCCCACCAGCACTCCATTTACAATTACCTGATCGAGATCATCAATCTTACCCAAAACAAGAACCATTCTTTCTGCCAAGAGCTTTTCAGCCACCACAAAATCGAGAACGTAACAGGCATATCCATCGTAATTTTTGTATCCCTGATTCTCCCAAAACCCAGGAACAATAATGTCATCCCAATTTTCTGTATTTTTCAGATCTTCATGTGCATTATGCCCCGTTTTAAACTTCCACGTACCTTGTAAATCAATATCCACAGGAATGGCATTGCGGTCGATCACAATAGAGATATCTCCACGAATGATGCCTCCTTCTCCCAGATCATCGTAAACACGAACGGCTACCACATTCTTTTCGCGCAGGTAGGCCGAAGGAATATTGTACACCCGATTCGAATTGTAAGCTGTAGAAAAATGAGGAGGAAAACTGCCGGTTTGTCCGATTCGTTTTCCGTTGATAAAGACTTCGTCCACATCATCAATATTTCCCAACTTAAGAAACAGACTCTGCCCTTTTACCGAACCAGAATAGCTAAACTTAGTTCTGTACCATGCAAATCCATCGTAACCATGAAACCCCTGATTTTCCCATGCCGAAGGAACATCAACCTGCTCCCAATTTGAATCATTAAAATCCGGCGACGCCCATTTTGAATTATCGCCAATGGAAAATTGCCAGCGACCGTTCAAATCAATTATTTTCTGATAATCCTGTGCTATGGATTCATTACTGAATCCGGAAAACAACAGCATCACAAATAGAAATTTCATCAATTGAATTATATGTTTACCTATTCCATTCATATCTATCTATATAATACCATTTACAAAACCGTTTGGGCTATTTACAGCCCTGGAATTATTGCGGTAATTAATCAAACCAATAATCAAAAAACTTTTCTATGTTCGATCGATTGTCCTTGTACTCCCTTTTCACCATTTCCTCAGCCAATTCAATAGTAGTGATCCCAATTGGCCCCTTGTAAATTCCACCTGGCCCTGTATGATCAGTCACCATCACTTCAATAACATTTGTGCCGCTGGTATTCAACAACCCCTTTGTAATTGGGTAGGCTCTAAAGCTTAAATGATTTGAATTCCCAGACCAATTTGACCCGCCTTGTTTTGAACCCATCCATCTGATTTTTTCACCATTTAAATACACCTCGTCTTCATCGTCAATCACTCCCAAAATCAAGGCTTTTCCCGAAGTACTTATGCCTGTTGGGTATTTGAATTCTTTGGTGTATTTAGCTTTGCCATCTAAATCATTATAGCCTCGGGCTTCCCAAAATCCGGGAACAAATATTTTTCCTTGTCGATAAGTTACACACTTCAAATTTCCTTGATCAACAGAGTTTCCACATTCAAAATCCCAATAGCCCGTTAAGTCTACATCCATTCTCTCCTGATCTTTATCAATAAAAATACCTACTGGTCCTTGAGTGATTCCTCCATTTTGAATTTGATCGTAAACCCGCACGGCAATTACATTTTCACCATTCTTATGAATCAAATTTGCAGGCACAGGATACATTCTCGGAATATTGTATGCCGTTTTCATTCGTGGCGGAAAATTTCCTGATGCTCCAATCAGTTTTCCGTTTAGGTACACCTCATCCACATCATCAATGTAACCCATATATAAATAAAGGTACTCCCTGTTGAAAGACTCTCTTATTTGAAACCTTTTACGGTACCAGGCAAAACCATTGTAATCTTCAAAACCATTGTCTTCCCAACTGTTGGGCACAAATACATTTTGCCAATTGGAATCATCGTAATTGGGGATGGCTCTTGCAGGCTCATCCCCAATTGAAAATTTCCAATTTCCTTCCAGATTCACCAAACTTTTCAAGTTTTCAGATTGTATCGTACCCACTTGAAAAATCAAGAACAAAAGTAGAATACATCCTTTTAAAGTTTGTGTTTTACAGATCTTGCAATTCATTTCTTATCTCTTCTAAATTTAAACAACTTCACTTTTGTTTACTGCTTTTGCATTTTGAATTTAACCTGCAAAGCCAATTCTTCACCTACCATATCAGTACTTGCCATAATCCTGTTGTTCTTCATTGTTTTGCGAACAGCTTCTTTCAATTCTTCATCAAAACCAATCACTTTACTTACCACAACCTGATTGTTTTCGTTTACAGTACAACGCAAAACTATCAATTCCGTTTTTCCAACTTCCATAAAATCTGCAAAATTTGTTTTTGATACCGATTTGCGAATCTTATTCAATAAAATACTTTTCTCGTTCTCTGTTTTTTGTTTTTCAGGAGTTGTTGCCATCCCTAAATTTGCAGTTAACAGGAAACTTGCCAATGCGAAAAATGCTATTTTTATTGTTTTCATCACCCTAATTTTTAAATTACCAATCATTTTTAAGTTTTTAAAGAGAATGGAGTCGTACGCCCACCATTCCATCTATCTTAACTTTCTATTGGTAAAATTAGGCTGTTAAAAAAACATTTTTGTCACCCCCAAGTTATAAGATGTCATCAATTGTCACAAGCTTGGATAAAAGCTAACAATTAACAAGAATCATGTTATAACACAGGTTCATTTTCACAAAACCCCGAGCTAAAGCACGGGGCAATAGATACTTCCTGCTTGTTCCTTTTTACTTTTTCACTTGATCCTTTCAACTTTCTACTTGTTCCCCTTTTATTTTTTTTAAACCCCGAGCTAAAGCACAGGGCAATAGACACTTCCTACTTGTTCCTTTTTACTTTTTCATTTGATCCTTTCTACTTTCTACTTGTTCCCCTTTTATTTTTTTTAAACCCCGAGCTAAAGCACAGGGCAATAGACACTTCCTACTTGTTCCTTTTTACTTTTTCATTTGATCCTTTCTACTTTCTACTT
>JAQBBZ010000157.1:0-3181 GCA_032125735.1 Labilibaculum sp. | reverse complement strand
TAAAGTTACTTTAGTTTGCAGCGTAAAAAAAACCGCTGATATTCCGGATGTTGATACTCCAGAAGTTAAGCCAAAGATTCTAATAAACACCTCTGGAATTTTCAAAACTCAATTAGAAGAATTAGAGCTAATAAATACAGGCGTAAATCCTGATGATGGGATTTTCTTGACTGATACAAATTATCATCAAGCTATATTCGAGGGATTTTTCACAGTACAGGGAGGATTTCAAAGTTTATATATTGGCTTTGACACTGACGAGTTACCCGATGGAGAAGGTCCTTTATTGAATAACCCTGATGGAACAACCAGTATAACCATTAAAAAATTAGACTCATTTTACAATGAAGATCAAGAAAAACTAATAACTTCTGATAATATACTACCAGTTAATTACAAGAAAATTGACTTTTTCAATGATGTTGTAAGCCTATTTAATGGGGTAGTTACTAGCATAGGTGATGAATTAACTATTAGAACAATTAACGAGTATAACGCAGCTTTTAATCCTGTTCATTTCGATTGGTCTGGCTATATTTTAGACGAATCAAATATAGAAACAAAAACATTATTAGAAGCGAATCCAGAAATTCAAGAGTTTGAGTTCTTAGATTCTGATGATTTGTATTTAAGCGATTACAAAAGCAAATACGGGACTGGAATGAGCTACCTCAAAAGGTTCTCAGATATAAAAACAGTAATTAAAAACAAGCTTAATTTTTCTGCATCTACAATGCTAAGTTATAACGCTCCGTTAAATGATGATTTTGTTTCATTAATGGCCTCTGATGGGGAGTATAATACTAAGCTAACGCCTCGTATTTTATTTGTTAATTACTTGGAAAGTTTGCCTTCAATGCTCTTTGGGCTGGATAGTCAAGGCGCAAGAGATCGGTCTATTAATTATTTCCCGATTCTATCAACTAGATTCAATAGTGATTTGAGTGATGTAGATAATATGTCTATTTCATTTGAAAATAAAGACACTTACAGATTCGGAGGAAGTGATATTAACGGAACTATTTTTAACAAATTTTATTCAAATAACGAAGCACTGACGAGTAATGATGATTTAATTTTCCTGACTTCTGACTTTAATATTTCGCCTAAAGATTTTTCAGATGTAAATTTTAACGACATTATTTTTATTGAAGCGGGTAAATATGGTTCGGGCAATTTCAGACTCAATGAAATTCCTAAATTCATAGCCGGAGGCAATAAACTTACAAATGCAGAATTAATACAGGTAGATATTGATTTGCTCAATACTCCTGATTTTGAAAGCTCAGAAATAGTTTTAAATTATATTACGCTATCTGATGGAGCCGCAGAAAACAAAAGTAAACTAGCATTTTCAGGGGTAACTTCCTCAGAATATGATAACACAGAGGATGCAATCGAGCCGGAGCCAACGCCACCGACACCATTAGAACTACCATTAACAGCAACTATGACATTAACACCTGACACGGTTGGTTATGGTGACGAAGGGATTTACACTATCACATTGAATATAAGTAATTCAAATGCGGTTACGGTAGATCAATTGATATTATGGAGATGGAAGAAAGCGAATGAGGCAATATGGATTAATTTGCTGAATGTAGAAACAATAGTAACAACCTCAGGGTTAATATTATCTGAATCGGTTCAATTAGATATCACAGCAGGTGATTTGTTTCAGGGGTATGTTTTTGAGGCTTACGTATTGGGAAATTTAGAAAAATCAATAAACATTATAATTAACTAAAAGTAAATTATTAAAAAAAGAATTATGAGAAAGTTATTACTAATATTATCGCTGATTGTTTGCAGTATTTTTGCAAGCGGTCAAAATTCGTTCTATAAGGATGCTAAAGGAACATTCTGGATAAATGGAAATTTGGTTAAGGCTTCAACAGCTCTAACTTCATTCGACAGCAAGATTTCACCTACCAGGATAACCGTAGAAATAAACGGCGTATTTCATTTGTTATCTGTTCCGATTTCTGAAATACAAGATATCAACGGAGTAGTTTATGTAGATTGGTCCCATTTTTACGAAGAGAATAATTCATTTTTTAGTAGTGATTTTGATGTTTATTTAAAAGATCAAGTGACCCCAACGGTAATCTTGCCAATGGCGTTACAGGTGACTAGTACAACACTATCAACCCTAGCAGCAATAGACACTTACACTATTCAAGTTGCTAGCAATTCTGGCTTTATAGTTGGCCAACACATACGCATAATAGATACGAGTTTAGATCGGTTTTACTTCGGATCAATCGTCACGATTACGGGAACCACAATTACATTAGACACGCCTTTAGATTTTGCCTACAAAATAGGATCACAGGTAATCGTTGCAACTATTAACATGAACGTAAACGGAAGCGTAACGCCTGTTATATTTAAACACAGATTAGGCAGTCCTTCAACAAATAAAGCCACTCACATAACAAGAATTATTATTACATGTTTAACAGACAAACCTGTTGACTTATTAGGCTTTGGAGATTTAGCGACGTTAATAAAAGGAATAGTTTTAAGAAGGGTTAATGGTGAGACAATTAATATCTTAAACGTAAAATCTAACGCCGATTTATCTAATATCGCTTATGATTTAAATGTTTATTCAGCGACCAATCCATCACAGGGAATCGATGGCTTTGTTTGTAGACTTACATTTGCGGGTCAGGAAAAGATAGGCGTTGCGTTAAGTCTTGAAGTTGGCGAAAATTTAGAGGCTATTGTTCAGGATAACTTAACCGGGTTAGTATCGTTAAAAATTATTGCAGAAGGTCACATAGTTGAACCTTAATTTCCTATCTTTGAATAAATATTTACTAAAAATTACAAAATGAAAAAAGATTTTCAAAATTACCAGTGCCCTGATCCAGAAGAAGATCCGACTGGAAACGATACAACTGGCACAGATGGTAAAGATTAAGAGATTAATTGAAAACTATTGGATAGTCTTACTTGTGGGTGCATTTTTTGCGCTCACTAGTATTTATAATGAATTTGGCTCTGGTAGGGATGTGTTCTGGAATACATTTATAAAAACAGTAAGGGAATTATTTTTAATAATTCTAATTTTGAAGCATAAGCCAAATTTAAACAATACAATTTCAATTTTATTTTGTTACGGTGCAACTGCCCTTTCATTATCATATATAGTATTTAGATTTTTTTGCGC
>JAQBBZ010000156.1:0-6880 GCA_032125735.1 Labilibaculum sp. | reverse complement strand
AAATTGTATGCCACCATAAGATTTTTCAAACGCATGTATGATCCATCCTCTACAAAACGATCAGAAGTACGGTTTGTATCATTCCTGTCATAACCAGTAAGTCGAGGCATATTGGTATTTGTATTCGTTGAAGTCCAAGAATTCAACATATCCTTATGCTTGTTTGTTTCATCAAACTTATAAAGGTGAGTTTTCATCGCATTGAAAATTTCATTTCCTTTAGAACCTTGAATGAAAGCACTAATTTCCCAATTTTTATACTGAGCTCCTAAATTAATACCGTAAGTATAATCAGGATCAGGACTTCCAAGTTTGGTTCTATCGTCACCGTCCACAACGCCATCACCAGTTACATCAACAAACTTCATATCTCCTGGTTGCAATAATGAATTATTTCCTTGTGTAGCATATGCATTAATTTCTGCCTGAGTTTGGAAAACACCATCAGTTTTATATCCATAGAAATAACCAATAGATTCACCCTCTTCAGTTTTAGTTGCATTACCCAAATAATAAGCTCCACCAATAATTGGTTGACCAGAGCCAAGGCTTTTCATCTCATTTTTATAAGTAGAAACATTCAATCCAATATTGTAACTAAAATCTTTTCCAATCTGATCTCTCCAACTTAAGGAAACTTCAATTCCTTTATTGTTTGCCTCGCCAACATTAACAACCGGGCCTGCTTCATATCCATAATAGTAAGGGATTGGCACAGAAAGCAACATGTCTTTCGTATCCTTATTAAACCAATCAAAGGAAACTTCCATGCGAGCATCGAACAAAGCTGCATCAAAACCAAGATTTAAAGATTCAACAGTTTCCCATTGAATATCACGATCCTTCATTGAAGTCACAACATACCCCTGATTTACAGCCTCATTATTGCCAAAAATATAACGATATTGAGCGCTGCCATTCATGGTTGTCTGATAAGGATAAATTCCAATATTCTGGTTTCCAATCTGTCCCCAACCTCCACGAAGTTTTAAGATAGAAAGCCAGTCAATATCTTGCATGAAATTTTCTTCGGAAAGTTTCCATCCCAAGGCAACTGAAGGAAAATACCCCCAACGATTACCATCAGCAAACCTGGAAGATCCATCGGAACGGAAGTTAACAGTCATCAAATATTTGTTATCGTAAGAATAATTGATACGTCCCAAATAAGACATTAATGTGTACTCTGAAGCAGAACCTGCTGCAAGATCTCCATCTGCTGCTCCATCCAAATACCAAAGTGCTTCATCTTCATTAGGAACATTAGTTTTGCTACCAGACATCCATTCGTCACGGCTTTTCTCTTTGGTAAAACCTACCAAAGCACCAATATCATGTTTTCCAATGGTTTTATTGTAAGCTAATGTATTTTCCCAGGTCTGATACACAGAACGATCATAACCTCTATACACTTTACTTACCCCATTATTTTGATTTGTATTTACAGTATACACAGGATCAAAATCATAGGTGTCGGTTACAGTCCTGTTCAATCCATAACTGGTTTTAAATTTTAAATCTTTAATGATTTCCAATTCGGCAAAAACATTTCCTAACAAACGAAATTGTTCAGTTCTGTAATTATCGTATTCAATTTGAGCAACAGGATTTGGATAATCAGTAAATTTAGAATAATCATATTTCCCATCAGCTTCATTGATCCATACCGGAATAACAGGCTCTAATTTAATAGCAGTATTAACCACACCCGTATGGTAACTACCTTCTAAAATTGAACTTCTTTTGTTGCTTTGAATGTTGATATTGGTTCCTATTTTCAAATATTCTTTCGCTTGATATTCTGTTTTCAATCGAGTATTAATTCTTTCATAATCAGAACCTATAACAGTACCTTCTTCGTCATAATAACCAGCACCCATGATATAGGTTAGTTTATCGGAACCGCCGGAAACACTAACATTATAATCCTGAACCGTAGCAGAACGGGTAATTTCATCAAACCAATCTGTATTTACATTTTTGTCAACCTGAGATAAATCAAGTGGGGAAGTTCTGGTTTTATTCATTTCCTCCTGAATAGAATACCATTCTGAACCTGAAGT
Source organism: Labilibaculum sp. (assembly GCA_032125735.1). Lineage (GTDB taxonomy): Bacteria > Bacteroidota > Bacteroidia > Bacteroidales > Marinifilaceae > Labilibaculum. The sequence goes on along the minus strand of JAQBBZ010000156.1, from coordinate 4,817 downwards.
TGTTTCCCAATTGTTAAGAACCTCTTTTACTCCGTAGTAAGCATCAACCGAAATTCTTGGTGCTGAATTCACTTTTCCACTTTTTGTGCTCACCAAAACAACTCCGTTTGCCCCACGAGAGCCATAAATAGCAGATGAAGAAGCATCCTTCAAAACTTCTATTGATGCAATATCATTCGGATTAAGAAAATTAATATCTGATGTTGGTATTCCATCAACAACGTATAATGGCTCTGAATTATTTACAGATCCAATACCACGAACACGAATAGAAGTTGATCCCCCTGGAGATCCACTGTTTGAAATTACCTGTACCCCGGCAATTCGACCCTTTAAAGCATCGCTCACCGTATTAATAGGCTGAGACTCTAGATCTTCGAAGTCTACAGATGCTACTGCACCCGTAATATCACTTTTTTTCTGAACACCATAACCAACAACCACAACTTCGTCCATTGCGAAATTATCCGTTAGCAGCGCCACATTTAATTCTGTTTGAGCGCCAACCGTGGCCTCAAATGGTTTCATTCCAATGTAAGAGAATACCAAAATGGCATTCGTTCCCACTTTGATTTCATATTTTCCATCAAAATCGGTAGTTGTTCCGTTGGTTGTACCTTTTACTACAACCGAAACGCCCGGGATAGTTAACCCGTCTTCTGCACCGGTAACCACACCTTTAACCAGCAAATCCTGTGCCCAGGATACCTGCCAGCCAAGAAGCATGATTAACGTAAAGCATGCAATTTTTCTCATAGTGTTTAATTTAGATTAGCAAGAAATAATTAAAAATTACTTATATTTTTATGACTCCAATTCCCGGACGGTTGGGCAAAATTACTTTCCCGTCGAGAATCTCGATTCCTTTAAAAGGATCATTTGATATTAATAAATTCCCATCCAAATCGGCCCAATCAACCATAGGCGACAGTTGGGCTGCCGCACTAACACCACAAGACGTTTCCGTCATGCATCCTATCATCACTTTCATTTCCAATGAACGGGCTACATTCATCATTTTATGAGCTTCACGCATTCCGGTACACTTCATCAATTTAATATTGATTCCGGAATAGACTCCATGCAATTTTGCCACATCATCCAATCGCTGAATGGCTTCATCTGCAATTACAGGCAAGGGACTATGCTGTGTCAACCAGGCCATATCGTCCAAATTGTGCTTATCCATTGGTTGCTCAACAAACACAACTCCTTGTTCTTTTAACCAATGAATTTTGTCCAAGGCCTCATGCTTGTCTTTCCATCCCTGGTTCACATCAACACACAAAGGCACATTTGTAATTTTGCGAATTGTATTAATCATCTCCTCATCGGTACCACGCCCAATTTTCACTTTTAACATTTTATAGGGAGAAGCTTCTTTCACTTTTTCAATGACCACATCAGGCTGATCCATTCCTATGGTAAATGTTGTTACCGGAGTATCTTCCTGATTATATCCCCAGATTTTAAACCAAGGCTTGTCTAATAATTTTCCGATTAAATCGTGCAGGGCAATATCAATTGACGCCTTCGCGGCACAATTTCCTTCAGCAACAGCATCTACATAGCTTAGTATTTCATTCAGGCGAAACGGATCGGAAAACTGTTTCAAATTTAAACTGCTTAAAAATTTGGTGGCTGTTTCGTGAGATTCTCCCAAATAAGGAGGCATTGAAGCTTCACCATAACCAACAACTCCATCCCACTCAATTTTGGTAAGCATTACCGGAGTGGTTGTCCTGGAAAAAGATGCAATGGTAAATACATGTTTTAACTGCAACTCATAAGGTTCAAAACTAAGCTTCAAGCCTTTTCCTGAATAGCTTGACTTACCTGTTCCGGTTCCTCCACAAGAACTCATAGACGGAAACAAAAAAGCAGCTCCAGCTAACAAACCAGTATTTCCTAAAAATTTTCTTCTGTCTATTGCCATTTCTTTACTTTATTAATACCATGGATGCTCGGAAACCTTACAAACTCCAGGCTCACCAATTCTACTTAAAACCCGTCGGCCACCCAACCAGGTAATCGATCTGTAATCATTATAATTTTCGACTTCAGGCTCAAAACTATTAATCCGAACCCTGCCTGAAGAATGAATATATTCTCCATGATTCATATACATTCCCACATGAGTAACTTTCATCGGTTTGTCATCTGTCTTTGCTCTTCCAAAAAAAACCAAATCTCCCTCCGCCAACTTTAAAAACCCTTGCCCGGGAGAAATGGTATCTCCATGAAGAAACTGCAATGACGCATCACGGGCTAAAATGATTCCGTTTATAAAGTAAACTGATTTGACAAATCCACTGCAATCGACTCCTTTTACTGAAGTTCCTCCCCATAAATAAGGGCGGCCAATAAATTGCTTTGCCGTTTTTGTTAACAGAGTAACATCTGTTAACTCCCGGTTTTTCCATTCAGAAAACAGTTCACAATTTGATTTTTCAACTTGTATTCTTCTTCCATCCGGCAAGGTCAAATCATAGCTTTCTTGATTTTCTTTTTCAACTTCAAGAATTGAACCCGCGACCAAATCGGTCACTACTTCACTTTGCCCTGGATCTTTTACTACTTCGAAATCAGGAATAAAAATCACTCTTTTCGAATTTCTCCACTGCTCCATCTCACCTTCTGTTTTTATAGCAATGGCAGCTCCATCAACCCATGCAATATATTGGTCGGGAGTTTGTATTTGATACCAGCCATTCTCTTCTTTTAGTAACCTGACCGGTGTTCCCATTATTGATTGAGAAACAAGCTCTGCCGAATGCTTTGGAAATGCTCTTAAATTCACAACACTTAAGTTGATTACTCCCCAATTCTTATCCCCTAATTTTATCTCGGGAAGTAAAACCAAGCTATCTACCAAATGAACTTCCAAAACTTCCAGAGCTGAGAACAAGGCTAACTTTGCCTCCGACAGAGATGTCTCACCACTAACCACTAATCCTTTGTCCTTATTAATAGAAAAAGCAGGATTAAAAATTGCCTCTCTACTATCCGGCGCAATCTGCAACTTTATAGTTTGAGAAATTAGGCTTGCTTGTTGCAACAAGTCTGAGTTGTTACTACAAGCAAAACCAATAAAAATAATCACTAGCCAAATTTTATTTTTCATCTCAATCTTAATTGGTATTACATCTTACATGATCCCAAATTTAAACACATCCATTGATTTCCAATAATGCTTCAATATGTTTAAAAACACACACTTATCATACAAGTGAACATATTCAAATTCAATAGATAACCATCTATTTATTTACCCGCTTTCATCCAATTGCTGGCGACGCTTTCATAATGGCCTCTATCTACTGATTTAACTGAGTAATAGATCATTTTTCCTTGTCTTGGTATTTGCAACTCCAAAGAAGTTGTAATACAAAATACGCTATCGCTTTTACTTGATTTTCCAGACGACTGATATACCACATAGTAAATGGCTCCCTCAACAGCATTCCAAGTCAGAACATCTTTCTTTATTTGCAATTTTACGGCTTCCAATCTGGTCTCATGATAGTTGTTGTTTTCCAAATTAAGGGCCGGACTCTGATACACCTCTGCTTGTAAGGCTTCATTAATTCCTAATCGGTTTTCGGTGAAATTCTTCGAACAAAAAAACATACTCCCATTCAATCCTTTCAAACGACGATTCAGTTTTATTTGTCGGATAATTTGATCTGCACTGTGCCATGCCTTTTCTTTAGAATCAGAGTCGAGACGATAAGCTCCTTGCCCGATATAACAAGGCTTACCAAAAGAGTTTTTTCTCCACCACTTGGCAAGAATTCTATAATCCGCTACTTTTTTACCAATGTGCCAATAAATCTGAGGTGTCACATAATCAATCCAATCGTTTTTTAACCACAACAAAACATCCGCATACAAGTCGTCATAATTCGTTTGACCCGCTTTTGTTTTCGATCCGGATTTATCCATATCCTTATTGCGCCAAACTCCAAAAGGAGATATTCCAAAAGGCATCCATGGCTTAATTGATTTAATTGTATCGTTAATTTGTCTGATCACCTGATTCACATTATCTCTTCGCCAATCATCAATTCGGTCCGGATAAAATTCACCTCCATTTTGAACAAAACTTACCGAATCGGGAAATGGCTTTCCTGCAATTTTATATGGGTAGAAATAATCGTCAAAGTGAATGGCATCCACATCGTATCGGCGAACTACATCTCCCACAATTTTAGAAACGTAATCTCTCGTTTCCTGTAATCCAGGATTGAAATACCTGTGTTTTCCATAAGTTAGAAACCATTCAGAATGTTGATTTGTTATGTGTTCAGGATCTGTTTTTGCATTCTCTTACTAAAATTCCGCCCGGTAAGGATTCATCCAGGCATGAAGTTCCATCGCTCTTTTATGACATTCCTCTATTACAAATTGAAGAGGATCGTAAAATGGAACAGGAGCAATTCCCTGCTCACCACTCAACCATTGCGACCAAGGCTCGTAAGGTGATTGGTAAAATGCATCCGTAGCTGGTCGAATCTGAAATACAATGGTATTCATTCCATTCTTTTTGTGCTGATCCAAAAGAGAGATCATTTCTTTCTTTTGTTCATCAACAGAAAGTCCTGCTTTCGATGGCCAGTCAATATTATCAACTGTAGCTACCCAAACAGCACGCATCTCTCTTTTCGGCGATTTGCTTTTCGCCATTGCACCAAAGGCAATCAACAGCAACAACAATCCTATAAATCCTTTTTTACTCATTTCTATTTGTATGTTACTCTCATTTTATAAGTCCAATCACCAAAATAAATGTTCCCACCTTTCCACTCCAATTCACC
>JAQBBZ010000155.1:0-3268 GCA_032125735.1 Labilibaculum sp. | reverse complement strand
GGTGATAGAATCGCTTTCTACATGCCTATGATTCCTGAATTGGCCATTGCCATGTTGGCTTGTGCAAGAATTGGGGCCATTCACTCTATTGTATTTGCTGGTTTTTCGGCCAATTCCCTTGCCGATAGAATAATTGATGCTGAAGCTAAGATGGTAATTACATCGGATGGTGGCTACAGGGGTAGTAAAATTATCCCGATGAAGGAGATTGTAGATGAAGCAGTAGAAACTTGTCCTACTGTGAAAAAGGTAATTGTAGTTCAACGTACTAATTCAGAAATTACTTTTAATAATAAAATAGATTTGTGGTGGCACGAATGTATGGCAAATGTAGAAGAGGATCATGAAGCCGAAACAATGGATGCGGAAGATACTTTATTCATTCTCTATACATCCGGGTCAACCGATAAACCGAAAGGGATTGTTCACACTTGTGGTGGATATATGGTTTACACAGCGTATACATTTAAAAATGTATTCCAATACAGCGATGGAGACATCTATTTTTGTTCTGCCGATATTGGGTGGATTACCGGACACTCTTACATTGTGTATGGTCCTTTGCTAAATGGTGCAACAACAGTGATGTTTGAAGGAATACCGACCTATCCTGATGCAGGTCGATATTGGGACATAGTAAGTAAATATGATGTTGCGCAATTTTACACCGCTCCAACAGCTATTCGATCACTCATGTCGAAGGGGCAAGAATATGTTGAGAACAAAGACCTCTCGTCATTAAAAGTTCTTGGAACAGTTGGAGAACCAATCAATGAAGAAGCCTGGCACTGGTATCACGATCATGTTGGGAAAAACAGATGCCCCATTGTCGATACCTGGTGGCAAACGGAAACAGGAGGAATCGCAATTAGCCCAATTGCTGGAATTATTCCAACAAAGCCATCCTTTGCAACCCTGCCTCTGCCGGGAATTCAACCCATAATTGTTGATGCCGAAGGAAAAGAGTTATCTGGAAAGAGTGTAGAAGGAAATTTGTGCATTAAGTACCCATGGCCTGGAATGCTTCGAACGATTTGGGGCGATCATGAACGATTTAAAAAAACCTATTTCAGTACCTACAAGAATCTTTATTTTACAGGAGATGGTGTAAAACGCGATGAAGATGGATATTATCGAATCCTGGGGCGTGTTGATGATGTGATAAATGTATCCGGACACAGAATGGGAACGGCTGAAGTGGAAAATGCTATTAATGAACACCCATTGGTAAACGAATCGGCTGTTGTTGGATTCCCTCACGATATTAAAGGACCAGGGATTTATGCCTTTGTTGATTGTGGAGAGCTTTCAACTGGTGGTGTGGAAGGTATAAAAAACAGCATTAGAAAAGGTGTTACCAAAATTATAGGTCCAATTGCGAAACCTGATCGAATACAATTGGTTAGAAGCTTACCAAAAACCCGTTCAGGTAAGATCATGCGACGCATACTCCGAAAAATTGCTGAAGGAGACTATTCCAATTTTGGAGATACCTCTACCCTTCTCGACACCTCTGTTGTTGAAGAAATAATAAAAGGAGCTTTAGAAAATTTGAAAGAGTAAAAGGAAGAGATCTTTTTTTCTAATTTATTAGAAGCTGTTTAAATTTGTTTTTAGAAATTTTTATCGAAGAAAAAAGACTCGCAACAAGGCAAATTTGATGCGTATAGTGGTTCTATTTAAAGATAATTTAACGCAGTTATGAGGCTTTTAGCTTATAAAAAAGCTAAAGGATAAATTTTTAAACAGTTTCTTAGCCTTAGCTAAAAAACAAGAGGATTCAATAATTGGATTCTCTTGTTACATTAACCCTCCTATCAGTTCAATAATTTAGTAAAATACAAATTGCAGCATAATTGGATTATTGCAATGAAAGCTCTTTAATTAAAGTTTTACAAAAAAAAACAGACAATCTCATCAATCCAAATTTATCACCTCATACGATATCTTATCTACACATCCGCACATCAGACAATCCACAACTTTTGTACAGGCTTTATTTTCACCTCACAACAAAACCTCACAATCCACTAAACCCGAACTTGACAATCAAAAGCAAACATTAAACAACAACAAATTCTATTTCACAAACAAATTCGACAATCTATCCAAACGATATCATGGCCTTTATTGTTTAGTTTACAATTAATTAACGTATTTTTTATGCGCTATTACAGCCACTGACAAACAACGCGTACACACTCACCACCTTTTATCTAATTCTCATCAACTTACATACATCAATCCTTGACATTAATAAAAACACAACTTAATTTAGATTAAAATTAATTCATCCAGGATAAAAACAAAGACACCAAAGCAACTATTTTTTTTTATCATATAATTAAATCTCATTTTAAGATCCTCCCTACATTCAAAACATTTAATATGGACATTATAAAACATGATAAAAGCATCGATTTCAAAGAAATTTTGAAAGAAATGGACATTCGTATTAATCCTAATTCACAATTACCAATCTTTAAAAATAACTCTGAATCATATCAGCATGAGATACTAGAAAAAACAAATACGGGCATTTTCATTTTTGATGTTGATGTACAAATGATTGTATGGGGAAACAATAAATTTTACGAAATAAATCATCTAAAAGCAGAACACCTTTTTCATCCGGCTTTAAAGAAGTTGATTGGTCGAAAAATTCATCAAAATGATTTAAAATATTTTAATAATCTGAAAACTAAGATAAATAATGAACTGATTGATTTTATTTCCCAAATCATTCGAATAAGACAAAAAAACAATTTATACAATTATTATCAATTCCACTTATTAACTCCCCAAGAGCAAAAAAACATGCGCTCAGGGAAGGTCATGATTGGAATACAATATGACATTACGAATATGCTCCATCAGTATTTACAAATAGAAAACAGTAAAGTTGCAGCTGTTGAATATCCTAAGAATGAAGAATTTGAAAAACTATCCAGTCTTTCTAAACGAGAACTACAAATTTTGGAATTAATTGTACAAGGACACACCGACAAAGTAATTGCTAAAATCCTCAAAATTAGCTTTTACACGGTTGAAACACATCGGAAAAACATTATACAAAAACTACAAGTGAAAAATACTGCCTGCCTTTCCTTTTTAGCGGGAAAGTTTAGAATCTTTTAGTTTCCCTCCATGATTTAAAATTCATTACTTATTTTTCTTGATCGTTCATCAACAAGAACAGTTTAAAATTGGAATTCAATTCGATCTTAGTCGCATTTTAAATCATTACACGGTAATGGATTCACCAAGG
>JAQBBZ010000154.1:0-5101 GCA_032125735.1 Labilibaculum sp. | reverse complement strand
GATTATATTTTGCATTTGAGAGTAGGAGAAGGCTTTGCTAACGATTTAATCACGATTTATAAAAAGATCATCTCTCAGTTGGTACGCTTTCAGTTGGAAGGGGAAAATGGATTGGATTATACCGTTTGTTATCCTCGGGATAGTTTCGATAAGCAATCGATGATTTGGTATTTGCATTATTTTAAGTACTATTTTCTGAAATTGGCTAAAATTCCGTTCGATGAACAGTTGCTCGAGAATGATTTTCAAAAATTCTCGGATTATTTATTAGACGCTCCCCGTAATTACTTTTTGTATCGTGATTTTCAATCGAGAAACATCATGCTGGTAAATGGTGAACCATGGTTTATCGATTATCAGGGAGGAAGAAAAGGAGCTCTTCAATACGATTTGGCCTCGTTGCTTTACGATGCTAAAGCTGATTTGCCACAGGAAGTGCGCGATGAGTTGTTGGCATTTTATTTAGAGGAGATTCAAAAAGTACAGGATGTAGATCCAAAAGCCTTTACTTCATTTTTCCAGGGCTATGTTGTGATTCGAATCATGCAGGCAATGGGAGCTTATGGATTCAGAGGTTTTTATGAAAGAAAAGATCATTTCTTAAAATCGATTCCCTTTGCATTAAGAAATTTGGAAACCATTCTGGGAAGAATGGATATTCCTGTTGAATTACCGGAATTGGTGAAAGCACTAAAAGCTGTTATTTCTTCTGATTTTCTGAAAAGTGTAGGCCAGGAAGAAAAACCAAAATTGCATATCGAAATTAATAGTTTTTCGTACCGAAGAGGAATTCCATTAGACAAAACAACCAATGGAGGAGGTTTTGTTTTCGATTGCCGAGCCATTCACAATCCGGGTCGATATCAGGAATATGTTGAGATGACCGGGAAAGATCAGCCAGTAATTGATTTTTTCAAGGAACAGAGCGAAATGGATGAATTTTTAAGTTCTGTATATAGTATTATCGATATGAGTGTCGATAAATATATCAGTCGGAATTTCGCCAATTTACAAGTGAATTTTGGTTGTACTGGCGGTAGGCATCGTTCGGTTTTTTCAGCGGAGAGTTTAGCAAAACATTTGCGTGAAAAATTCGATGTGAATATCAGCTTAAGACATATCGAAAGAGAAATAGAAGGGAAATAATATGGGCAAGAAACGTTGTAAATTATCTCCGGAGGAGTATGCAGAAGAAATTTGCAATGCGGAGAATTTTGTCTGCAAAAAATGCAATCGCGTGGCTAAAAAAGCCAAGAGTTTGTGCGATTCGAAAAAGAAAAAGGATTAATACAGTCCAGTAATCTGATAACTGTTCTCTGGTAATTGTTCTCTGATTACTGTTTTCTGATCATTGTTTCCTGATTACTGATAACTGTTTCCTGGTAACTGTTCACTGATAACTGATAAGATGTTGAATGCAATGATTTTTGCTGCAGGTTTGGGCACTCGCTTAAAACCTTTTACCGATTCAAAACCAAAAGCATTGGTTGAGTTGGCAGGAAAACCACTTTTGGAAAGAGCAATCTTAAAATTAATTGAGCTTAAAGTCGATCGTATTGTTATTAACGTGCATCACTATGCGGATATGATTGAGGATTTTCTTCGAAAGAATAACAATTTTGGTGTTGATATTCGCATTTCAGATGAAAGGGAAGAGTTGTTGGATACAGGAGGAGGTTTGAAAAAAGCAAGTGATCTATTTATTCCTGATGCTCCTATTTTAATCTACAATGTAGATGTGTTTTCTTCATTGGATTTATCTGAATTAATCAATTTCCATAAATTAACGGGCTCACTGGTAAGTATGGTTATGCGTGAGAGAGCAAGTAGTCGATACTTATACTTCAATCAGGATAATCAACTAACAGGTTGGAAGAATTGTAAAACAGGTGAAATTAAGGAGGCTCGGGAGGATATGAATGATTCTGAACCACTTGCTTTTAGTGGAATTCATTTGATTGATCCAAAGCTATTTTCATTGATTCACGAAGAAGGAAAATTTTCCATTATCGATTTGTATTTGCGATTGGCAAAAAAGGAAAAGATTCTTGCTTTTAAAGACAATTCAAAAATCTGGACAGACCTTGGAAAACCTGAGGATTTGGCTTGGGCACAGGAACATCTAAAATAAATTGTCTATTTTTGGCACAAAATAAGTCGGGTAACTGCTTATCGCTGATAATCAGAAGATACAGAGCCATACTTCAAGTTTATATATGGAAAAAATGACCTTACAAGATATCATTTTCGTTATCAATCCTCACTCGGGTACTAAGTCTGGTAAAATTCTTGATAAATTTAAAGAGTTTGCTCCTGAAATAGATTATTTTATCAGTAATTCGCTGGAAGAATTTGATGTTTTTCTCACTACGAAAGTGGAGAAATATAAAGTTCTGATTATTTGTGGAGGCGATGGGACTATTAATACAACCCTAAAATACTTAATTCGGAATCCAAACCTAAAACTCGCAGTTTTACCTAACGGTTCGGGCAATGGATTTGCCCGCGAGTTGGGTTTTAATGGTGATATTAAAGAATTATTGGAATGTATTTTAAGAGATGGAACTGAGATGGTTGATGTCTTGAAAGTAAACAATGAACTAAGCTGTAATATGGTCGGTTTAGGCTTTGATAGTTATGTGGCAAATGAGTTTGACAAGATGCCCACTAGAGGACTAAAGACCTATGTTTATTGTACTATTCAAGCACTTTTTAAATACAAACCGATACAAGCGAAAGTCAATATTGATGGTTCTGTTATTGAAGGAAAGTACCACATGATCAACATCGCAAATACCCGGCAATTTGGGAACAATGCTTTAATTGCACCTATGGCTATTTACAGTGATGGTTTGCTCGATTTGGTTTTGATAAAAAAGATTCCGTTTTATGTTGTGCCAAGCTTTGTAATCAGATTGTTTTTAGGGAAGTTGAAGAACTCGAAATATGTACAGTTTGTAAAAGCAAATCGTTTGGTTATTGATTCTAATTCTGAAACCTATCATGTTGATGGAGAACCCAAAACTTTAACTGAAGCTTTGAATGTTGAAATTCTGAAGCAGATTGAATTGGTGAAAATGAAGTGGTAAAGTAGTAAGAGTATAAAAAAGAGAAATACATGTTAGATTGGTTGCTTAATTTAGACAGAGAATTGCTGTTGTTTTTCAATGGACAGCACAATCCTTTTTGGGATGCTTTTATGATGCTGACATCGGAAAAAGTAATTTGGTTTGTTTTCTATTTCGTAATTATAGCTGTCGTGTTTAATACATTTGGCTGGAAAAAAGGGGGATTGATTATCTTAAGTATCGTTTTGGTTATTGTTTTGAGTGATCAAATTGCTTCGAGTGTATTTAAACCAATTTTTAAGCGGTTCAGACCTTCCCGGGATCCTTCATTTAGTCATTTGGTAAACATTGTAAAAGGATATACCGGTGGAAAATATGGTTTTGCTTCCTCACATGCTTCAAATTCATTTGGCTTAGCGGTATTTGTTTCCTTGTTATTCAAGAATCGGGCAACAAGTATATTTATAATATTTTGGGCTGTTTTGGTATCCTATTCCCGTATTTATTTGGGAGTGCATTATCCAGGAGACATTATAGTAGGAGCTTTAATAGGAACTTTATCTGCATATTTTGTGTATTCATTATTGCAAAAGTATTCTAAGTCAAGTTTAATTTGCAAACCGATGGAACAAACTCACGCTATTGCGCGAATTCATCAAATCTCGCTGCTGGGCAGTCTGCAAATTATAGTAATGCTCTTGTCGGTTTTTTATATCCTAAAATAACCAATAAGCATTTTTTTTAGTTGATTAATTGAATGATTTCATGAAAAATAGATTGTTTTATTTACTGTCAGCCGGATTGTTTTGGGTGGCTTTTTTCTTTGTTTTCCGATTCATATTTGTTTTGTATCAATGGGATTTACTCGAAGGTGAATCTTTTTTTGAAATAGCAAAGGCTTTTATTTCAGGTGCCCGTCACGATTTATCCTTAATGGGATATATTCTGCTTTTGAGCGGACTGATTTTGACCGTAACTTTTTGGTTGCCGGCTAAAAAGTTGAAAGGATTATTTACAGTAATCTACTCGGTAGTTGGTTTGATTTTCATCATGATTTTGGTTCCTAATTTGGAATTGTATCGTAATTGGGGCTTTCATTTAGATGCCACAGTTCTAAATTATCTGAAAACACCTAAAGAAGCGATGGCTTCAACTACGATTGCAACGCATTTAATATTGTGGGCCCTTTTCATACTTACAGCGACTGTGTCCTATTATTGTCTGCGCAGATTTGTGATTCGGAAACTGAATCAAATTGAGCCAATCAACTACAAATGGATTCCTGTTCTATTGTTCATTACCGCCAGTATGATTATCCCGATAAGGGGAGGTTTTGGCATTGCTCCTATGAATGTAGGTTTCGTATATTTTTCTCAAAGTACTTTCGCCAACCATGTAGCGGTAAATCCGGTATGGAATTTTTCTTATTCCTTAAAGAGGATGGGGAAGGATGGCAAGCTGTTTAAGTTCTTGAGCGAAGATCAGCTTGGTAGCACGATTGCAGCTTTAAAATGTAATCCTGATTCGGAACGATTGCAGGTTATTCGCGGGAAGAAGCCTAATGTTGTGGTGGTGATGCTCGAGAGTTTTACAAGTAAGGCGATTGGCTCTTTGGGAGGATATCAGGGAGCAACGCCTAATTTCGATGCATTGACCAAAGAAGGAGTTTTGTTTTCTAATTTTTATGCAATCGGAGATCGTTCAAAGATTGGAATTGTAGGATTATTAAGCGGATATCCGTCTTTACCACAGCGAAGTGTTATTTCCTACACCAAGAAAACTCAGAGCATGCCTGGCTTAGCTAAGACATTAAATAAATTGGATTATTCATCGGTATTCTATTATGGGGGTGATATTCGCTTTGCAAATATGAATTCATATCTTATGAATACTGGTTTTGAACGATTGGTTACCATGTTCGATTTTCCCGAGGATTTATACAATTCAAAATGGGGCGTGCATGATGAACATCTTTTTGATTACCTGTTAACAGATATCAAAAAAGAGACAAAGCCATTTTTTAAAGTGTTTTT
>JAQBBZ010000153.1:0-6291 GCA_032125735.1 Labilibaculum sp. | reverse complement strand
CACATTGCGAAGAGCAGTGTAATTTAATTTTGCCAGACTCAAATCGCATTGTTCAAATTCACAATCAAAAAATATATCCTCCGACAAATCACTATTCGCGAACGAACAATTCACAAAACGGCAATTCTCATACTCTCCTTTAGGTAACGCTTCCGAAGAATAATTCTTCTTTTCAAAAACCTGATCCTCTATATATACTTTTGGCATAATTACATTTTCTCATTAAAATTCCCACTTTCCGAAATAAATATCACCTACACTACAAGTTACCGCATAAATCCATCTGCGCTTTTCCATAAAAAAAGCAGTTTCAGCCAAATTGTTCTCTTTGGTAATTGAAAATAACAATTCATCGGGCAAGCGTTCTTTTAATGGGATAACGCAAGCCTGATTTCCTCCAACCAATTTATTTGTTAAAGCGCCAATATGATATTTTTTAGGCTTCATAGTTTTACTAATTGACCTACATTTTTAATATTTTCCCAATATCTGGCCTTGAGTACAAATTCGATTTAATCACCTTTCCATCTTCCCGATAAATAGGCTTCCCATTTTCATCTAACTTACTCATATTACTTCGATGAACTTCATTAAAAATCTCGGGATATTTGTCTTGAAGACCAAATTCGAGCACAGTTCCCATAACCAAATAGTGAATATCGGCTAAGGCATCTGCGACCTCAACTAAATTACCAGATTCCCACGCAGCCTTTAACTCATCAACTTCTTCCTGAATAATATTCTGTCTTAATTCACATCTATCTTTTGCAGGAATGGTTGGAGCCTTTTCAATATTTACACCAAATGCTTCGTGAAATTCATTCACCTTTTCTAATGCTGTCATACTATATTTATTCAATTTTCCTTAAAACGGCTTTAAAGTTTAAATATCACCAATTCTTTTATAATTGTCGAGCAGATCGCATAAAAAAAGGCTGCACAGGGCAGCCTTTCACAAATATATTTCATTGAAATTATAAGGTAATCGCAACTGTCAGAAATAATTTCTCAGATACAGGATTCAAGGTAAGACCAGCGCGAACAGGTAATGAAAACTGATCGCTCAATTTAATTTTATTGTACATAGTAACGCTCGCATTAACTAAATTAGCCTTATCGTCATACATTCCATCGTAAAGTGTAAAACCCATTGCCCATGCGAATTTCTTTCCTCCAATCAAATTGGAGTAACCCAATTCTACATAACTGGAATATTTCTGATCATTGTTTTCATCGCGATCCATTTCGCCATAAAATAAGACAGAAGTCATAATCGAAACTGGAAATTTAGCACAGCCTTTATATTTTGCCGAAACATCGAATAAATGTACACTTTGATTACTATCGAAATCAAAAAACTTTGAGTTGCTAAAATCTGGTGCAGGACAATAAAAATCGAACAAACTAAACTGAAACAAGGGTGTATTGTATTGCAGGTACAAATCGATTTCCTGATAACTCTCGTCGAATGAATACGCTCCCCATGCACCAACGGTAAACTTTCCTGTTTGTAACTCAATAGTTGGTTCGATAGTTGGGGCTGTGCCACTGTTAAAACCTCGCCACAAATGACGACTGACCAAATCAATACTACTGTTCACACTGGTTTTTGATGGTAAATTGTCTGCTTTTACTCCCCCACAGATTAGTAATAATCCTATCAATAAGATAGATTTAAAAAACTTCATCAGTAAAAATAATTAAGGTGTTGTTGTTAGTATAAAGAGAGTTTACATTTTAAAATAAAATTGCCTTTTATCTCTATTCGTATTCCCTCCTGCGTGTTAAAAATCGCTGCAAAAATAGAAGAAAAAGAATGTGGAAATCATGATAAATATCTCCTTTACCAACTGTTATTAAACACTGTAAATTGTCTACTGTAATCCCCGATAAAACGCTTGGATTTACACATAAAAAAAAGGGAAAAAGCTATTGCTCTTCCCCCTATATATTATCAATGTATTTTTTAATTGTTATCAGGTAATACGAACCAAAGAATAAGATAAACTATCAGGCCTGGAAATCCAGCGCTAAAAATTGAGAGCAGTACATAAGCTACGCGAACAAGACTAACTTCCCATCCAAGATATTCGGCAATACCTGCACAAACACCTGCAATCATCTTATCAGATGATCGTTTCATTTTCTTTGTCATAAACTTGATTTTTAGTGTTGCGATTCAAGCTAAGTTTACTTCACTTAGGTTTTAACCGGCAAAATAACTCCTTAAAAATTAATCGTCAAACTCTTCGTCGTAAAGATCTTCTTGATTCTCTAACTCGTCATTATAGAATGTTTCAGCCTCATCCATCAAATCCTCAATCACATTTTTATCTTCTGGAGTTTCATCCAACCAATGAATAGTTTGATTTGAGTTGAAATCCTCAACATCACATTCTACAATACACTTTGGAGAACGTGTGTGGATAATAAAAAGAGTATCTGGTAACTCTTGTGAATTGTCTGCTAATAAAAACTTTGGGAGCATAATTTTTAATTTAATTTCGTGGTGTAAATATAGGAAGAGATTGAATTCCAAGCAACAAAATAGACTTAACTATTTACTATTACTGTTTTTTTTATTTTTCAAACGACCTTAATTTGAATCAGCACCCTCATCTTTAGCTTCTTCCTACTCCATTTTAAATAGCAAAAAATC
Source organism: Labilibaculum sp. (assembly GCA_032125735.1). GTDB lineage: Bacteria > Bacteroidota > Bacteroidia > Bacteroidales > Marinifilaceae > Labilibaculum. Next base: position 3,632 of record JAQBBZ010000153.1, on the reverse strand, counting down.
AAGTTCAAATCAACTTTAACCAGACAGTTATACGCTTCCCTTCTAAATTAAAAATATAAAAACCGAAACCCAATATATAGCTATATATAAGAATTATAAAGCACGTTCAATTCTTATGGCAAACCTTTCTTTTAAAGAACAAAAGACTAAATAGTCTCTTTTTATTATCCTCTTGTTGGAATCCTCGATATATCTTCCTAAAATTGTATTCGATAAACGGATTAAAATATCCTATTTAGCAATGAGCCAATTTCTAAAAAATAACAAAATGTCTTTGTTTATGGGTACAACAGCTTGTATGTGTATGGAAAGTATTGTTATGCAAAAAGGAACAGATTAAATTGATAAATTAGATATCAGGATATTCTTAAAAAGCCTTTTTGCTGCTGCAAAAAGGCTTTTTTTATATCAAAACAATGATCTAAAGCATAAGCTCCAAGATTATATTTTTCACACAAGAATGAAAATAATTTCAAATCAGACAAGGAACAGAAGCCTTGCAGTAGCATGTTGTTAATTGCCAACTAAAATGGAAAAAGAATATAAACTTAATCAAGAACAATTGTCTCAACTAAATCGGTTGACACAAAATTTATCCGCCGATCAGTTGGTTTGGGTAAATGGATATCTATCAGAAATTATCAATAAGAAAAATGAAGCACTAACTCTCCCTGTTATTGCAGCGCCATTATCCTCCGAAAGCATTACTATTTTGTTTGGAACCCATACCGGCCACAGCAAAGAAATAGCGCTTGATTTATACGACAGCATATTGGCTTTGGGCATTCGTGCAAAAATACAAGGAATTGATGCTTACAAAAAAGAGGAATTGAAGAAGGAGAAATACCTTTTTCTTATCGTAAGTACACATGGCGAAGGAGAAGCTCCAATGCAAGCCGAAGAATTTTACGAATATGTGCACGATACAAAAGCGCCAAAATTACCAGACACCAAATATGCCGTATTGGCCTTAGGGAACAAAACCTACAAAAAATATTGCCAGACAGGGATTGACTTCTATAAGCGTTTTTCCGAACTAGGCGCTAAGGCTATAATTCCTGTTCAAACCAGCGATGTTGCCTACGAAGAAGTAGCTGAACAATGGATGGCAAGAGTGCTTGGCGAATTAAAAAACTTGTTTCTTAATGCAAGCAAATCGGCATTAGTTGCTAGTACAGCAAGTCCTAAAAAGAAATTTAATCGTGCCAATCCCTACTATGCAGAGGTTCTGGAAAAAGTAAGAATTACGACTTCCGATTCTGAAAAAGAAATTTACCATGTAGAAATATCTTTGGCCGATTCGGGAATACAGTACAAAGCAGGCGACAGCATTGGCATTCTGCCCAACAATCCTATCGATTTAGTGGATTTACTAATTGACAGGCTGGAAGACGATCCGGAACGAATTGTGGGCCTTGGCGAAAAAGAAGTAAGCCTGTTTAGAGCCTTACAAAACAAATTAGAGATTACTGTTTTGAATCGCGAAGTGCTGGAAAAATACAATGCCATAGTACGCAATAAGGAGCTGGAACTACTGCTGAATAATGAGGAGCTATTGGAAAACTACCTGCATGGAGCCGATGCTTATGACTTACTGGAGGATTATAAGGGAGAAATTACCAGCGACCAATTTCTATCCACTCTTCGGGTTTTGTATGCACGCCTCTACTCTATTGCCTCGGGGCCGAGATCCAATCCCGAGGAAGTTCACATTACCATTGCCTCGGTTCGATACCATCGCAAAAAGCGCGACAGAAACGGAGCTTGTTCGAGTTACATTACCGATGAAATTAATGCAGGCGACCATTTACCCATTTACATCGATAAAAATGAGACTTTCCGTTTGCCGGATGATGAAAGCAAACCACTAATAATGGTGGGTGCTGGAACCGGAGTGGCGCCTTACCGAAGCTTTTTACAAGAGCGAGAGCAAAACCACACCAAAGGAAAAAGCTGGTTGTTTTTCGGAAATCAGCGTTTAAAATCCGATTTCCTTTATCAGCAGGAATGGCAAAGATTTATGAAGAAAGGTACGCTGCAGAAATTAGATCTGGCCTTTTCGAGAGATCAGGAAGAAAAAACCTATGTGCAACATCGCCTGAAAGAGAATGGAAAAGAAGTATTTCAATGGCTTGAAAACGGGGCTCATTTTTATATCTGCGGAGACAAAAAACACATGGCCAAAGATGTACAGACAAGCTTACTGGAAATAATACAGAATGAAGGTGGAATAACACTCGAAAAAGCAGAGGAATATATAAAGAACCTGAAGAAAGAAAAGCGATTACGACTCGATGTTTATTAATAATCAGGAGTTAGGAATCTATTTTAAATTCGTCTTTTAGTTAGCATATTTTAGCCGCACTCTCTTTTATTTTGCAATAACCAAAAGCCGAACAATTAGATTCTGTGCAACACTCCAATCAATTTAATCGTCTTTATTCCGAAATACAAAAAGCAGAAATCCATAAGGTTATCTGCTTTTTTTATTTGAGCTGTAACTTAATACCTGTTCATGGCGTCTTATATACTGATTAACATTTTCACTTAAAACACAATACAGATGAAGAAATTTATGCAAAAAGCCTCCCTTCTAATTGTAGGTCTTACTTTCCTGTTGGCAGGAAATACAAATGCTCAATTCTGGGGCGAAAAAGGGAATGGTAATGTTCAAACACAAGATCGTGAAATAGGATCCTTCTCTACAATCTCTGCAAGTATGGGTCTTAACGTATATGTGCTTCAGGGCGACAAAGAATCTTTAAGCGTTGAAGCTGATGAGAACCTAATGGAATACATTGTTACCGAAGTAAAAGGAAACGAACTAATTCTTAAAGTTGATGGTACTATTCGCAGAGCCACTAAAATGGATATTTATGTTACGCTGGTAAATGTGACTGAAATTCATGTTTCAAGTGGTGCCGATTTAGAAACCAGAAACATGATCAGCGCAGAAAAATTAGAGATTTCGGTAAGCAGTGGTGCCGATGCCAAAATGGAAATAAATGCCAAAGAATTAAGTTGCAGTGTTAGCTCTGGAGCTGATGCTACACTTAGAGGAAAAGCTGATTTTTTTGCTGGCAAAGCAAGTAGTGGCAGCGATTTAAAGGCAAAAGAATTAATCGCAAAAAGCTGTAAAGCAAAAGCTTCCAGTGGTGGTGATGTTACTGTTTATGCCGAAGAAGAAATTGAGGCCAGTGCCAGTTCCGGTGGCGATGTTAGCTACTATGGTAATCCTGCAAAAGTAAATGTGAGTGACTCAAGCGGTGGAGATGTTAATCGTCGTTAGAGCTACAAAGGGGCATTTTCTATTCGGAAATGCCTCTTCTAATTCTTACCCCTTTTTTTCTTTGTGATACTTTATGTACTCTGTGCTTACTATTTCCTTTTGTTTTTTCTACCACAAAGAATACTGAGGGACACAGAGGTATTGTACAAATACTTATCGGAACTGTCCTAAGTTTCAGATTTCAACTTTTCAGGCTTCGAGGATAAGCCTTTTGCTATTCCGACGCAAACTCGAATTGCTTTCCAAATGTTTTTTTTACCTGCGTCGGTACTTACTGCCACATTAATATCCCAGGGTAACATTCGCTGTGCTCATTTACCCTAGGCTAAACTATTTGAGCCCT
>JAQBBZ010000152.1:0-3824 GCA_032125735.1 Labilibaculum sp. | reverse complement strand
TCCAATCATGAGACACTTCACTGTTCAACTGCAGAAAATCGATTAATAAAAATTAAATAATCAACATATTATAAAGCTCCCTTCGGGGAGTTTTTTTTTGATCCAAATAAAGAATTCTATCCTTAATGATTTTTTATTTTTTCGGGACTTTAAAATTACGTATTTTTAATAAAAGCAAGCACACAACAATTATCGGTCAATAAAACAAACTCTCTAATAATTCAAATAAAGAAAAAAAGAAGCAAATACAAATTCTAATCTGCAAATCGATGACTACAATTGACTTAAAGTTAACTCTTCAATTAAAAGAGAATGAATATTTTAAGGTAGGCGATCACATTTTCACAAAAAATGAAAATCTTAAGCCACTTGAAGATCAATTACATTTTTGTGGTTCATGTGCTATCGGAGCATTCAAAGAATACGAAAGTTTACTAACCATGGAAATAATGGATCGTTGGTCTAAATTGATTAAGGCTTTAAACCAATCAACCTCTTGTTCTGCAGTTTGGGATGATCGGAAAATTATTAACGAACTGATTAGCAACAATGAACATTCTGTTTCCTGGTATGTGAAAAACTGCAAAGTTTACTAGTTACAGAATTAAAATATTCCTGAGGCTGTCTCAGATACAAACCAGCTTTTAGTGATGCACTATAGAGAAATTGGTATATCAACAAATAATACCCTCCCTATTTTGAGTCAGCCTCGATTATATTATACAGTAATACACAGCAATAAAATGGGAAAGACTACCACCAAAAACAAATAAATGCCATATAAAATGATTAAATGGTAATTTTCGCCACACATAAAAAACCACACCCAACATATAGAATACACCACCTGCAATTATCCACTGTAAACACAAAGCAGGCAGAGATGAACTAAATGCAGAAAAATTAAAAAACAGAATCCAGCCCATAAATATGTACAACATGAGTGAGATCCAGCGAAACCTCCCCATCAAAAATATTTTATAAAATATTCCAACAACAACCAATCCCCACAGAATCATTAAATAGAGTCTGCCAACCTCATTGTCTAGATAAATAACAAGAAAAGGAGTATAGGTTCCTGCAATCATAAAGAAAATGCTGATATGATCGAACTTTCGAAACAGTTTGCGATTCGGACTTCCAAACATATAATGGTAAACAAATGATGAAGCATAGAGTAAATTAAATGCGACAACAAATAACAGGCATGCTATGAATCCTGAAAGATTTTGCGTTTCGTAAGCGATACTTAACAACCATAATCCTGCCGGAATACCAAACACCAAACCAAGTCCATGAGAAAGCCAGTTGGCAAACTCATGAATTGCTTCCTTATCGGATGAAAATCTTTTCTTTTCCACACCAACCCAACTTTCAAGCAACAAAATCCATTTCATACGTTTATAATTTTAAGTTTTTGCCATATGGAACTTACAATGCTGGAATAATCATCCCCTTGTGTGTCACAACTACCTGTCATGGACGTTTCATATTATCCAATTTAAAAATCCATTTCCAATATCCTCGAGAAGGAAAATCAAATTACTGGAAAAGATTCGATGTAGCAAAATTAATTATCCCTCAATTTACAATCATTTAAAATAGAATGGAAAAGGCTGGATTAATTGAAGTTTAAGACCGCAAATGCTTTTAGTCCAAAAGATTCAAACAGAAAATTATTCCTATAATAGGGTCTACATGTTTTCATATTTATATATTCGTAGTTATAAACATCTTAATAACTATAAACTTAATATTACTATGAAGAAAATAATCCTAATTCTGATTTGTTTTGCATGGATTCAGACTAGCCATGCGCAGGACAATCAAATGTCTCCATTCTTTAAAATTGGAACATCACAATCAGATATCAACTCACTGGTTTCAAGCACTAAACAAAATCTTGAAACAAAATGGATTTAAGATTTTAGGCGAAAATCAACCTGCATCGAATCAAGATCTATACGTTATTTGTTTTACTCGTAACGACTTAAACGTATTGTGCTTAAAGTCTGAAGACAGAGGCGCTCTTGCTAGTATTCTTAAAATTGGTTTGGTGAAAAAAGGAAAAAACACCACCGTAAGTATGATTAATCCAGACTATGTTTTCGGTGCGTATTTAAGCAATTATGAAACCGATAAAGCTAAGCTTTCAAAGATTACTTCCGACGTAAAAAAATCACTATCAACAATTGGTGATGAGTTCACTCCATTTGGCGGGGAAGTGAAAGAAAGCTCACTTAAAAAATATCACTACAAAATGATGATGCCCTACTTTAGTGATCCTGTAGCTTTACATGAATTCGAATCATTCGAATCTGGACTAGCTATTATTCGTAAAAATTTGATGGCGAAAAAAGGAAATGCAAAGTTAATATATGAACAAGTATTTAAAGATAAAAACATAGCTGTATTTGGCATCGGTTTGCTAGACTCAGAAGATGGAGAAAAGAATTTTCTTCCGATAATTGGAGAAGATCATATCGCAGCCATGCCTTATGAAATTATTTTGCAAGGTAAAGAAGTTACTATGCTGCATGGTAAATATCGTTTTGCCTTATATTGGCCAGAACTAACCATGGGAACATTCATGAAAATAATGAGCACACCAGGGGATGTAGAAGATTTCATGGAGGCATTAACCAAATAAGACTACACAACTATTTTGAAGTCTGCAGAAAATCCTGCAGGCTTTTTTTATTGAATATCCTCTCATTTTTTGATATCTTGTTGCCTTCAAAAAACAAATAATTTTATCAACTTATCAATTATGAATAAGAAAATCTCAATCATATTCGTTAGTTTACTATTTGCATCTTGTGCGGAGCTTCAGCCTTTCATCGATCAATATGCGCTCACACAGCCACAACCCTTAACGAGTACCGATGTAAGCTATGGATTAAAAGAAGCCTTAAAAGTTGGCAGTAAAAACGCTTCAAACATTTTATCCGTACAAGATGGATTCTACAAAGACGAGTTGGTTAAAATCCTTCTTCCTCCAGAAGCACAAAGCATCACCAATAATATTAAATTGATACCCGGAGGTGATGATTTGATTGAGAAAGTAGTTTTAAGACTTAATCGCGCTGCTGAAGATGCAGTTACAGAAGCGGCTCCTATATTTGTATCCGCGATTACCGAAATGACAATTGCAGATGCTTTCGGCATACTCAAAGGAGAGAACAATGCTGCCACAGTTTATCTTCAAAACAAAACTTACAGCAGATTACAAGAACTTTTTATGCCAAAAGTGAAAGCTTCCTTAGATAAAAAGTTGGTTGCGAACTTATCGACTAATGAATCGTGGAACTTACTAACCAAAAACTACAATAATGTAGCTGGTAGCTTTGCTGGGAAATTAGCCAATTTAGAGACTGTTAACACCCAACTAGATGAATATGTAACAAACCAAGCTCTTAGTGCCTTATTCCTAAAAGTTGCAGAAGAGGAAAAACTAATTAGAAAAGACCCTTTAAAGAGAGTTAATGATATCTTGAGAAGAGTATTTGGAGAGCTAGATAAATAAAATCGCTAATCCCGACTGTATATTCACAATTAATTTCACAGACACTCTCTTTCCCTACAACACACAACATTCTCTCCCTTACGCAATTAGAAAAATAAACAACTCTGCAATCAAAATATTTATCAATTCTTTGCTCCAAATTAGAACTATCCTGCACTAATTATAGGATTGAATAAAAGTTTTATATATCTTTGCAGTGTTTAAAAGTCTTAAGGGAGATTTATCTCCAACAATAATTTCAATATCATTCATTACTATTTGTTTCTTTTTGAATAAAAATAATAGGTTTGTTACTGTT
>JAQBBZ010000151.1:0-3132 GCA_032125735.1 Labilibaculum sp. | reverse complement strand
ATAGAATTTGCTTTGCTCGAAATGATTCTTTTGATTTTAAAGGGGCTTTTTTGCTGCGATTCGTAGTAGGTCCGCATTTGTATTTCTGAGATGATGCCAATGGTAATCAGTTGAATTCCTCCTACCACTAAAAGCAAGGCTAAAATTAGGATGGGTTTCCCCCAAATGTCTTCTCCCAGTAATTTGATTTTTAGATAGATGTTTTTAATTGAGGAGTACAAGCTGAAGTTATACTATAACCAAAAAAAACGAATCTTATTCTGAGTAATCCATAGGTAACTTTAATTTTCCTTTAGATTCTTTTATTATTTTTATTGAGCAATTGCTGCAACGAACACCTGGAACTTAAAAAGCTTTAATTTGACAGGCTCGTAGATTTGTCTCGTTTAAATTTTCATCAACCCAAATACTCAAGGAATTATGCGACTTTATTTTCTTATTATTTTTCTTTTCCCTCTTCAGGTTATTGCAAACTCTTCAGTAAAAGATTCTCTGAATTTAAAGGGCAATGGTAAGTATGAGTACGGCTTGAATTTTAAAAACACAATTGTCCCAGTTTCCTTAATCACTTTTGGGATTATTGGCATTGAAAGTGATGGTTTAAAGATTTTTAATTCGGAGATTCAGGAGGAAGTGATGGAGGATATCGACAGGCGTTTTACACTTGATGATTTTATGCAGTATGCTCCGGCAGGCGTTGTTTATGCGAATAATTTACTGGGAATAAAAGGAAAACACAGCTTTTCAAATCAGCTGTTAATACAAGGAACTTCTTTATTTATTATGGGGGCTGTTGTGAATACCTTAAAATATACTGCCAGAGTGGAAAGGCCCGATCATTCCGGATTTACATCTTTCCCGTCAGGACACACAGCCATGGCTTTTGTTAATGCGGAACTGCTTTGGCAGGAATACAAAGATGTTTCTGTTTGGTATGGTGTGGCGGGTTATACGCTGGCTACTTCTGTAGGGATATTTAGACTTGTGAATAACAAGCATTGGCTTACTGATGTTGCGGCAGGAGCAGGAATAGGTATAATAAGCACAAAAATATCCTATCTGATTTATGAAAAAATTCTGACCAGAAAAAAGAACAGAAAACAAACTGCACTTGTGATGCCATTTTACAATACCAAGCAACTTGGTCTTAGTTGTTCAATTACATTTTAAGACCTTAGGCTTTGGTTGAAAGAAATACTAAAGTTTGGTTGTTTTCTGTTACAAAATTTTATTCTTGGAATATCTTTTAAATTCCAAACAATAAGTTCTAATATTTAGCATCAAGTTAAGTTGCATCAAATCGATTTGATGCTATTCTTTTCTATTTACTTAATGCATTTGTAGACAATAAATTTTTTGTCTTCAGCGATAACCTGAACCGACGAAAATATAGGTGTTAAATGTACTTTGTAATTTAAATGTTTATTGGCGACAATCTGAAGGTTTCCGCCTTCTTTCAAACATCGAAAACATTCTCGAAAGAGTTGAATTGGGATTTGAATATTTATCTCAAACTCAAAATGAAAGGGAGGATTCGTTACAATTAAATCAAAAGTCTCATCATTAAAAATGGATAGTTCATTGTTGAAATGATGATGGATATTTTCCCCTTCAATATTTAATTTAGCCGATGCAACAGCCAGGTAAGAATCATCCAATAAATGAATTTCAGCATCAGGCAATTGTTTGAATATTTCATTGCCAATAATTCCATTTCCAGAACCTAAATCCAAAATGCATTCATCTGCATCATCTATTTCAAGTTGTTCTAGAAAAAACTGTGTGGCATAATCGATGTGTTGTGCCGAAAACACGCCCCAAAACTGCTTGTACTCTTGGTCATTGTAATCTAGAGTGGTGATGAGCTCTTTTTTAAGGGTGCTTTTCTTTTTAGTCAGCACTACTAATCGTGCTTTTTTTACCGCTCTGCTTTGTTCAGCGACTTCAAAATATTCCTGCGCTATTTGTAATAAATTAGGCGTGAAATGACGCGTCATAAATGCACAAATCACAGTTATATCTTCACTCGAATTGCATGCAATTTGTTCCATGTAAAGTTGAAAGAGCTCTAATGATTTTGGCACATTTACTAAGGCAAAATCCATTTCACGCTCAAGAGGCGAAAGTGGATCGGCATAAGAAAGCAAAGGAATGTTGTGCGCATTCAAATTGGCATCAATAGCTTTTTGCTGACTTTTTTGGGTAAATACCAGAGTAGGAGTAAATGAATGTAAATTACAGCCCAAAAAACCGAATCGGTCACCATAAATGCCCAAATGATTTGGTTTCTTTTCTAAATCAGTAAACGCTTGTAAAAGATATTCGTCCGCCGCACTCCATGCCATTAACGATTTATCTTCTGATAAATCATATCTTTTAATCTTATATTTTTTCTCTTCAGATCCCATGTGAAAATTTGCCTTAGTATAGTGATTTGTAATCAAAATCAGCCCGTGTGTTATCGGTCTGCGAAGATAGAGATTAGATGCGACAATTCGACAAGACTCTCCACTTTCTACTATTTTTAGAATTGTACATTCTCAATTTAGTAGGCTGCAAAAAGTATCCTATACAAAAATGATTACAATTTGAGGCATAAAGCTAAATGGTATAATATCGATGTATATTGAGTGGAGCCATAGATGAGCTTGCGGGTTTAGGGCTAAAACTATACAGCAATCGGAATTAAACAACAATTTATAAGACAATGGTATGCAAAGAAAGTATTTATATTCGCTATTTATTAAGGAAATAATTCTTCAATCGTAGGGGTGCATTAGAATAATCAATTGGATGAAATTGAACTGGTATTATCCATCTGCTTCTCAGTTAAATCAAGGATGTTTTTTAAAATCTGGTTATAATTTATTTGCTAATTTCGTTTGGTATCAGTTTAATCAATGCTGGTTATATGATTGTTTTATTACACAAATATGTTCATTTGAAGGTTTTTACTTAACTATCTGGATTCTTCAAATCAATAGGGTATTTTCCATACAGCCCAAAGCGTATAAAAAAGTTTAAAAATGTCAAATGTCAGTACTGTATAGTGCACTCTCTTAATGTTATAGTGTAACTTCATGCGATAGCCTCTATGTGCAATAATTTTATACAAGCTGCTAAAACGGACCG
>JAQBBZ010000150.1:0-4468 GCA_032125735.1 Labilibaculum sp. | reverse complement strand
TTCAGATAAATTGAACTCAGCGCCGGAAAGCCAACGAAAACTTTGCATTCGGGTTGAATGGCCGGATTCAGCTGATTTGACTGAGGAACATTTTGCAATAGATACAACGTGTTGTTCATTTTTTGGGCCGAAACCGAAAGAGATAGAAACAGGAATATCAATCCTGCAATAGATGTTTTGTATATCAATTTAATCATAGTGGAGTGTCTAATAGGTGCTTAGTTATTAAGATCGATTTGAGCCTGAACAGAAATAGTGAATTTGAGTTCGTAATCGCCTTTTAGTTTTATCGCAACGCCGCCATTTTCGGTACTCACGCCAGCGTTTATAATCAGGTTTTTGGTCAGATTTAGGTTTTTAATCTGGCCTTGTGTTAGTTTTATTTGATGCTCGACCTCTGTTACTAAGGCAGGATCAACTTCACCAATATTAGCCCCCGATGGAAATACCTTAGCGGCATCAATCACTTGATTATCCGAAATGGAATCAATCACATTATACGCTGCATCGGTAAAGTAAATTTTATCAATGCTTACGTCAAGCGGATATCCATTTTTAGTAACGATTACTACTGCAGCATTCATAATCTTATCAGCATCGCTAATGTCAATATCGTTTATGGTATCTCTAAGTATCAGGTTGGTTGCCGTAAAATCCAGTGGAACATCAATTTCGATATCCACATGAATAGCAGAACTGTTGCTGATGATATTTGGCGTTGTTGGTGTAGGTGGAGTTGCTCCAACCGGATTTAAAGCAATATTTCCAAAATATTCCAATCGGTCCGATGGTGGTAAGGCCATTAAAGCTACAATACCGGAGTTGTTTTTGTCGTAGGTAATGATTTCTGTTATCGCATCGATTGTTAACGGATTTGTAGCAGATACAGTTTGAGGATAAGCTGGTTGTAAAGCATCAGGGTTTAACGATGCTGTAGTTCCATCAGTTGCATACCCGGTGATGTCGGCATTAATTTGGAAAGGAACACTCACCGAGTTTTCCATGATAAGATTGATACGAGGATCGGTAAATTGGTAATCACCTTCAATATCATCCCAAAAGTCAACATTCATGTCAAAGTTTCCTGCATCCAAAGTAATTATCTGATTTCCAAAATCGCCCTGAGCCAACTGGAAATAGATGTTCTGAACCGTTAGGTTGATTCCCAAGTTACCAGTACCAGTAATGAAGTGACTTGCATTGTCTTTTATGTCTATTTCAAAAGTAATGTCAATATCGTTATTGGTAGTGTGTGGCGTATTAAAAATTAAATTTGCATTCGATAAATCAAGGGTTTCAGTTTGAGTAGTATTTGGATCTAAGGTATAGGTTTGATTGATAGGATTGCCGCCTTGGGTTCCATTGGGCATCGAAATGGTTATTTCGATCTGGGTGTTCAGTGGATTGGATAATTGGAATTGAATATTTGCACTCAAATCAAGCTCGTAAAGCAGTACACCCGAATTGCCGGTGATGATTTGAATCTGATCTGTTTCTGGGCTTAAGCCTAATCCGCCTATCGAAGAATAAGGAAGACCAATATCAAAACCTGTTAATGAGTAACTTAGAGGTATTACTGATTGATTGGGGAAGTTTAGAACTTCATCAACATTATAAGAAAATATATTTTCCTCTATGTATTTAATGTGCAACATACCTTCTGCATCCAAAACAATTGTCTGATCGGCAGGGTTTGCTTCATGCTGATTCAGTAAATACCATAAAGAATAGGTTCCGTAACCAACGGGTACAATCATATTGGGGGTCCAGTCTACTTTCTCCGAAAGCTTGTCAAAGTCATAATCATCTCCATTAAAACACGATTGAGTAGAAATGGCTAAAATATCGGCAAGCAAGAATGGAATGAGGGATCTAAATTTTAATATCATAGTTGTTTTATTTATATGCGTTTATATAGAATGCACCGAACAAAGCATTTGAAACCCTAATAATGCTATGATAAATTATTAGGTTTCTGCTTGTACATCCTGAAAAAGCAATAGCTTGTGCAGACTATTGGTTTTGGTACATGAATATTTCGTTATTGTTGACAAAATTATTGTACGGAATAATTGAGAAGGAAGTTTCGGTTGTCTCCAACGTATAGATTAAATGATTTATCTCCTGATTTTGAAAAGCCAATTGAGAATTCTGTATTTCCCTTTAACGGAAATCCTTTGTGGTTATTCCCCTCTTTATCAATAAGGAAGATTTTATTTTCGTCTTCAAGGCAAATCCCAATTTCAACATCTCTTCTCGAGAACATGTAAACATTAGGACGGAAGCTAATTCCGGAATCGAATTTTTTATCGAGGCTTTGTTTTCCAGAGGCATCAAAAATTTTGAATAGATTATAATCTGCAAACAGATATTCATTTTTGCCATCGGCATCAATATCAGCAGCGACAAAGAAGTGAGAATCGGAAAGTTGTGTGAATGTTTCTTTCTCAATCTCTCCATCGAAATAACAATAATAAATACTTCCATTTACATCGGTGGTAACCAGTCTGTCCTTGATATTACCAATCGAATTCTCCAAATAAAAAGGATTATTTTTCGATTTGGAGAACTGTTCTTTTAACTTGATTCTCTCATTGCCTTGACGATCTAAAATATACATCCGATATTTATCGGCATAAACAATGTAGTCTTTGTTTTGTACTCTAAAGTGCTGAACTTCACAATTAATTTCATTTTCAGCTTTCGCAGGATTCCATCCGGTAAGTGTATTACCTTCTTTGGTATAGGCATAAATGATTTGATCCTTGCAAGGGACAAAAAATCGATAGTCTTTGTTGTTGTCGTAATCGAATATCGAAACTCCTTGTACAGCTTCAGCCTTTAATTTAATTGGATAATGAGCCACGTTTTCGCCATTTCTATCGATTAAATGAAGCTTGTTTTTTGTTGCGAAAAGATATTGAAGCTTCCCATTTGCAAAGAAATCTATTTGATGAACAGCACCAACGATTTGAGATTCCAGCGGCTTTTTCCACAAAACACGTCCCGAAGGATTTAAAAGATGCAGTTGATTATTGATATCCTGAACAAGGATTTCATTCTCTTTTGTATAATGATTTTCAACCAGATATGGTTTATGAACAAAACAGGTGTCTAATTTTGATTCCCAATCGGTTTGCGGAGCCAGCTCCAATACCGGATCGTATTCGATAAACAGATTGTTGTAAATCAGATTTTTGTTGGAACTTAACTGTAAGCCAATGGCCTGAAACTTATTTACACTCTGTTTGTGATCTTCAATTTCCTTTTGCAAATCAGTATTTAAAAATCCTGAAATAAAGGAGTTTGCTTTTGGTGTTGAAGCATAAAAATAAAAGTTCGCCTTATTGGAAAGGAACTCTTTATTTTCCATATAAGTTTGATTCGTGTTTAGGGTTTTGCCTAAAACCGATTCTTGAATAAATTCGGAAAGAGAAGCGATATCTGGCCCAAGAATCATATAGTTATCGATAAAAGTAAAGTAGGCCGATGAGGCATCCGTAAAGAAACTTCCAAAAAGCTTTTCAGGAATTCGATCTTCAGGCAGTCGGTAAATGTCGAAACTGGTTTCTTTATCGAGTTGATAAGTTCGTTTGTAGTAGGCAAGGGTTCGTTGTTCTTTTTTTGCATTGCCATTAATCATTTCCAACATTTTTTCTTTGGCAATACTTGCACTTTTAGTTCGTATTACCGTGAAGCGTTTGTTTGGGTTCCCCTCGCTAAAGGCCAAACCAATTTCCTTATAGATAATAGAATAGATTGCTTCTTCGTAATCAACACCGGTTCTGTTTTTTAGATCATTAATGTTCCTCTGATAGTCGGATAATTTGCCTATTTGTTCGAGATACTTGCGGTATTTTCCTTTGTGTAAAGATGCGTCATCAATACCGAGTATGCTTAAAATACTGGTGCTCGATGGAATAATTGATTCCATTTCCATTTTAACCGGTTCTTGCTGAAGAAACAGGTTCAATAAATTACCTTGTTGAGGATCGCTGTAAGTAAATCCGTTCAACAAAATGATGTTATTCCGGAAACTAAGATCAAGCTCTGTCCAGTTTGCCAGGTTGGTAAAGTTTCGAATGAACTTGCTGTAATTTTCATTCAGAGAAAAAGAAACCTGTTTTGGGTAGGTTTTTAGATTCAGGAAGATGTTTGCATCAACATTTTTACCGACTGTTCTGCGGATTTGTTCAAATCCCTTTGTGTTGGTGATGGAGTTTTCGGTACTCAGTTGAAGCACCGAGTTTTCTACCAGCAACATCGATCTGCTGGCAATAAATAATCCTTTCGAAAAGGCAAAGTGAATTCCTTTATTCTTTGGTTTTTTAGGAGGAATACTGAACAGTGTTGTGTTGTGATATTTTCGTTCCGCAACCGATGATTCAAAACCAACCCAATTAATGATGGCATTTTTAATCTTTTTTTCCTCTAAATAATCCGATATGGGAAGAAGGAATAGGTACTC
>JAQBBZ010000149.1:0-8376 GCA_032125735.1 Labilibaculum sp. | reverse complement strand
TTAGCGCACCTATAATGCCATGCACTAATGTTTTAGCCATAAACGGTCGTCGAATAAATCCTCTGGTAGCACCAACCAATTGCATGGTATTAATGATAAATCGCTGAGAATAAATGGACAATCGAATGGTGTTATTTATTAATGTAAACGAAATTGTGAATAGTAAAACACTAAAACCCAGAATGATCAGACTTATTCTTTTAACATTCTCGTTCACCAAATGCACTAATGATTTTTGATAATCAACCTCCTGAATCTGAGATTGTTTTAATAAATGCTTTTCAATTACCGCAATACTATCCGGATTGGCGTATACGGCATACAATTTTACATCTATAGAAGCGCGAAGGGGATTGTAGCCCAAAAATGAAATGAAATCTTCGCCTAGTTCTTTTTCAAATTCTTTGGCGGCAGTTTCTTTATCAACATATTCTGTTGCTTTCACATAATCACTCGCATCTAATATTTTCTGCAAGCGACGAATTTCAACTTCTTTAATATTGTCTTTTAGTATTACCGAAACGCCAATATTTTCTTTCACATAATTGGATATTTGGTTGGCATTTATAATTAGCAAACCCATTAATCCTAGCATAAAAAGAACCAATGAAATACTAATTACAGAAGTTATGTATGAGGAGCGAAGTCTACGCTTTGTACCTTTTTCTTTGTATGCCATTTGAAACGAAATTAAAGAATTGAGTCTAATATAATAATCAGGGCTTAACCAATTTTTGATTGGATGTATGCGAAATTACAATTTTTCATTTAAAATATATCAATACTTAGCTGAATTTGAATGAGCTTCTATATTTGAATTGTTTTTACATGAGATCAATTTTGTTAAATTTGTGAACAAATCAGAACTTAATAGATAAATAACAGCGTGGGAATCATTCGTCAACAAACCATTAAAGGAACAGTAGTTTCCTATTTTGGAGCCATTTTAGGATTAATAAATACTGGAATTCTGTTTCCCCGTTTTTTAGCTCCTGATCAGATCGGTTTAATTCTTTGGCTTGGAGCCATCACGACTGTTGCGGCACAATTTTCTTCTTTGGGATTTAATAGTGTAACCGCCCGCTTGTTTCCCTATTTCCGGAATGAAAACATGAATCACAATGGATATCTTTTCATCTTGTTTTGGGTGGGAATGATTGGTTTTGTTCTTTCATTGCTGTGCTATTTTTTACTGCATCCTTTGGCTGTTAATCTATATGCAGATGATTCGCCACTGTATCTCGATTATCTGATCTATCTGATTCCGCTGGTATTTTTCACTCTGTTTTTCAGTCTGTTTGATGGATACAATCGGGTAATGTACGATGCTGTTTCGGGAACTGTTTTTCAGGATATCGTTTTTAAAGTTCTGAACATGAGCATTATTTTACTGTTTTGGGCAGAGGTAATCGATTTTTCTCAGTTTGTCTTTTTCTATGTAATCGCTTATTGTTCTCCGGCAGTTTTCCTGTTTATATTGTTGTGGTGGCGCGGACAGATTTCCTTCGTTTCCAATTTGAAATTTGTAACACCGGAACTTCGGAAATCAATGACCAGTGTTTCTTTGTTTGGAATTCTCAATGGCTTAAGCGACAAGCTGGCAAATCAGATCGATCGAATTATGATTGTGAGTTATATTGGTTTAGGTGCGAATGGAATATACGGAACCATGGCGAATTTTGGAGTGTTGGTTTCGATGCCTGCCCGATCTTTACGGAAAATATCAAGTACTGTGATTGCCGAGGCCTGGAAAAGGAAAGATTTAAAAAGCATAGCTCAGATTTATTCCTTAAGCGGATTGCATCAATTTATGTTGGGATGTCTTTTATTTATAGGAATGTGGGTGAATATTGATAATGTAATTGAAATTGTGACAGATCGATTTATCGATGGCAAATACATTATCCTTTTTATTGGATTAGGGAATGTAATTCAGATGCTTTCGGGAGTTAGTGGAGTGGTGATTCAAGCATCACCGCACTACAAAATGCAGACGGTATTTATGGGAGGTTATGGTCTTTTGGTTATTGTGACCAATTTAATCATGATACCAATTTGGGGGATAAACGGAGCTGCGATAGCTTCCTTGTTCTCAACATTTGTTTTTAATTTGGCGAAGTATTTGTTTCTTCTTAAGAAATACAATTTTCAACCTTTCAATTCTAAATACTTGTTGGTGATACTGATTGCGGTTGTGTCTTATTTAGCAGGTTATCTGCTGCCAAAAATGGATTGGTATGTGTTTGATATTATTGTAAGAAGTACTCTGGTAGGAGGCATTTATTTGCTGCTCACCTTTTTCTTGAATATATCGGATGATTTTAACGAATTTGCACGTAAAAAATTAGGCTTGAGTTAAGCGTTTTAATTTTTAGATATCAGATTACAAGAACAAATAGGTCGTTACGTGTTTGTAAATGTCTGATTGTTAGGGTGATTTTAGCAATCAGGATTCGGAAATAAGCATATTGTAAATCAGTCTAATATCTCATGATTTATTGAAGAATGGAACTACTCTTTTATGATCTCAATAATTTGGGTTGTGGAAATAGAAGGAGTTCTTTCCAGATACACCACTTCGCAAAGTGATTTGAATTCATCAAATTAATCTCATAAATATTAGTTGTAATTGCGTGGATTATTATGTGTAATCATTCTATTTTGTTAATGTTAATTAGCATTTCTTAATGCTTTTTATATTTTTACAAGATACTATACACTAAAAAAATAATATGAAAAATTTTACACTGATAAAATGGTTTTTTATAGTTGTGATTATTTTCCCAATGTTTTCATGTTCTGTTTCTGAAAATGATAATAGTAATGATACCGGAAAAGTAGAGATTTCTATTAATCTATCAGAGACTAATGTTAAAGCTATTGGATTATCTTCTTTAAAAACATCTGAACTTGTAATTAAGTCCGTTGTAATAAGCATGACAAAAAAAGATGGTACTGTTGTTTATGACAAAGAGAGTATAAGCTTATTAAATATGAACGGTTACTATATTGCCAGTCCTATTAGTTTGAATGTTGGTGAATACGCGTTAACTGAATTTTTAGTGATGGATGATGCTAATAATGTTGTTTATGCTGCTCCGCTTGCTGGTTCCGAAAAAGCACATTTGGTTAAAACGCCACTTTCAATTGACTTTGAAGTGAAAAAAGATGAAGTTTTAAAACTAGTTCCTGAAGTTATTAGTGTTGGAAACAGTACTCCTTCCGACTTTGGTTACTCAACGATAAGTTTTGATGTAGTTCCTTATTTTGATTTTTCCTTAAGTGCATTTATTTATAACTCTACCATTCAAAATTGGGAGTTAAGTACAGCAACTATACTCATTGAAAATGAAGGTAGTGTTTTGTATGCTGGTGATATTGACGCAATTACTAATGAGATTAGCATAAGAGATGATGTTTCGACTTACGATATGACTATTTCTAAGCCTGGATATAAAACCTATGTTTATTCTTTTTCACATGATTCTTTGCAGTATTATAAGCTTGATGACAGTTATGCCCCTTTAAAAATTATTTTGGTGACAGACTCGGAAGGCCCAACTTCACCACATGAATATATAACAGTTGAAGGGGGTAGCTTTCAAATGGGTGACGAATTTGGAGTTGGACAAGCTGATGAGTTTCCAATTCATACAGTAACTGTAAGTGGTTTTCAAATTAGTAAATACGAAGTTACACAAGCCCAATTTATCGATTTTCTAAATGACATAAAATGTAATAGCGACGGTAGTTACGCTGACAGCGAATATGGTAATGTAACCTACATAAATATGGACGAGAGTTTTTGTCCACTTTCAATTATTGACGGAAAATTCGATTTTAAAGGTTCAATTAATGCACCTACTATTGAGTGTCCTGCTATAGGAATAACTTGGTATGGAGCCAATTCTTATTGTAAATGGGTAGGAGGACGTCTACCTTACGAAGCAGAATGGGAATTCGCTGCCAGAGGCGGAAATTTAAGCAATGGATATAAATATAGTGGTAGCAATGCTTACGCTGACGTAGCTTGGAACGAATATGCTTTAGAAGAATATGCTCATCCTGTAGGAGGAAAACAAGCTAATGAGCTTGGTATTTACGACATGAGTGGCAATGTGTGGGAATGGTGTGCTGATTGGTATGAAATGTATAGTAATGATAGCCAGACAAATCCAACAGGTGCTGCTACAGGAAGTAATCGTGTAGGCCGCGGAGCAAGCTATTTAAGCAATGATTTGTCTTGTAGAGTTGCGAATCGTCATGACAATGATCCGGATAATTTAATTACTTATAGAGGTCATGGTATTCGTATCGTAAAATCTATAAATTAACAAAGTAGAATAAATTCAACTATCTTTTAAGTAAAAAAAAACGACCTTTAAAAGGTCGTTTTTTATGCCTTGTTTTCTGTTAACCCTTAATAGATTTGTGCGAAAGCAGATCACTTTGAATTAAGCTCAGTTATTCTTGAAGAATAAATTTTTGCACACTATTTATTAGATCATTTCTGTATTTCAAATGTTTTTCAGGGTTGCCTTGGGCATATCGATTAACCATTTCGTGAAGTTCTGCACTCGATTTTTGCTGAATTTCTTTCATGCTAATGGTGTTAAGCATTGTTTCGGTGTAACTGCTAAGTCTGCTGGTGTCAAATTTTCTACTAAGCTGTCCATCAACAAAAATAACCGGAGTACCAAAGGCCAGACATGGTAGGGCAGTATGTAAACGAGAAGTGACAACTAATTTAGCATTGGCCAATTGTTTTAAAAAGTCTGTAGCAACATCAAATCGTTCTTCATGAGAATATTTTTGTAAGCTACGTTCCTGAATAGCATACTTTGCATTTTTTCGGATATTCTCAGGAAACAGCTTGTTTATCAATTTCTTTTTGTTCCAGGCCTGAATAATCACTTTCGGAGTCCGCAATAAACTACGAAGAACAGTTTTTACACTTTTATTGGGATTGTATCTAGCCATATTGTACAAAACATCACTAAAAATAATCTTGTCCTGATAATTTGGATCTATGTACAGATTCCTATCCAGAGTAAGGGTCATGCAACCCGAAAAATAAGCATCAACGCCTTTGGCTTGCAATAATTCAAGAGTGTCGAGATCTCTGCAACCTATGGGTTCATGTAATTTATAGTATTCTACAGCTTTGTTGTTAAGTAATAAATCTTTGGTTTTTGGCGAAATGTGAAACGAAATAATAAGAGGATTAATACTACTGCTTGGTGGCCAGTTTAAAGGATTGTGAACGTACCATCCATTTAAAATAAGTTTATGTTCATCGCCAGAAAATTCCGACAGGTTTTCTCTACTTACAAAACTATCTACTTGTGGTAAAAATGGGCGAACAGCTAAGCTTTGTATATAATCTCCTATATTTCTGACTTTATCCCAATATACTAATAGTCCAAATTTCATTTTGACGCAGTTTATAGTTCTATTTCTTAATGTAAACTACCTGACCTGTAAGATCAGATAAAAGTGTTTGTATTGATATTTTTGCTACATCCTTTGATTTTAGCAGACTATCCACAGGTTCGTTTCCAAAGTTTTTAATGCGCATGGGAGTTTTTGTCCGTTCCGGATTGATGCAATTTACTCGAATGCCAAAGTTTTTCCATTCTTCCGCAATTGCTTGGGTGAAATTTACCGCGGCAGCTTTTGTCGAAGAATATAAACTATAAGATGCTCTTCCTCGGGTATAAGAACTGGAAGTAAATAGTAATAAATGTCCATTGGTTTCTCGAAGGTATTTAAATCCTTCCTTGGCAACATTCACCATTCCTAAATAGTTGACAGCGATAATCTCTTCAACCGTTTCCTGATCTACATTTATTAATGCTTCTTTATTTAAAATAGCAGCAGTATTTATAATGTAATCTATCTTACCTGCCTTTTGGTAAACCTCTTCCAGACTGTTACGAATATCAATACTGTTTTTAACGTTTACATTATTTTCAGATCTGCTAAAAGAGAAGGCTTTGGCTCCAGCTTCTATGCAGATGTTATATATATCTTTACCAATGCCATAGCTGCCTCCAAATATAACAATACACTTGTTTTTTATTTTGGAAATGTTTTCTATATCGAATTCTGAAATTTTAAATTCCTGATTCTTAAGTTGAAATAATTTATCAGCAATAAACATGTCTAACTCGTAGGTCACTTTAATATTTTCTGCAGATCCTTTAACTACATAAATGGGCTCTTCGGGCAGATATTTTAATACAACACCACAATCGTCAGTCGTTTTAAATAATGGATCTAAAAGAGCTTTTTCATAGGCTTTCTTTATCGTTTTCAAACGAAAAGCTTGAGGTGTTTGTCCTTGGCGCAACTGATCTCTATTGGGAACATTTACAATTTGATCTTCATTACAAACTTCTATAATTGTATCAGTAGCTTTAATAGCTACATCAATAGCATTGTATTTTTGCAAACTGTCAATCACTTCATTAATAATGGTTCTGTTAATGAATGGACGAACGGCATCATGAAAAATTAGCTTTATTTCATCAGCATTTTCTTCATCTTGGTATGCTTTTATTGCGGCAAGACTTGAATCACTTCGTTCTTTGCCTCCTAGTAGTATTTTTTTGACTTTATTGTATTGATTGTTGTTAACAATGGTTTCTATTTCGTTTAGAAAATTTGAATTAACAACAATGGCAATTTCATCAATACTTTCACATTTCTGAAATACATCAAGTGTGTGTTCAATGATTGTTTTGCCGGCAACTTTAATAAATTGTTTTGGTAGTTCACCACCAAATCGAGATCCATTTCCTCCAGCTAAAATAACACCAATATTTTTCATTGTTTTAATTTGATTCCTAATTTGTCGGATGGAAGCCACGCTATAATAATGCTACTTTTTTTATGCTTTACTATGGCTAATTACCGATTAATTCGAATGTTAATTATGCTTTTATTATTCGTTGTATCTGCGAAATTACTATTTATTTAAGCATTTATGCATCAATGGTAGAATATTGCTTTTCTCAGTTGGTGATTTTATGAATTTCATTAGATATTCGCTCGGATGCCTTTCCATCTTTATAAGTAAAAGCTAAAGCACATACCTCATCTCTTTTTAATTGCATCTCATCTTTTCCTTCCAGAAGAATCTTCGTAATCATTATAAGAAGTTCTTTTTGAGAATGACAGATTTCTCCAGCGGTTATCCACTCATAATCAAATTGAATAGCCCGATCCTGTGTGATGTATTTTTCGTAATCGTATGGGTAATACAATATTGGTTTGTTCAGTAATAGATAATCCATGTAAATCGACGAATAATCTGTTAGCAGTAAATCCATGTATTTAAGGGCAGGATAAATATCCAATTCATTATCGTACCATATAATATTAGACAAATCCTCCTGTTGATCCGATAGATTGGTATAGGTATGAAATTTAAATACGAATATTAGCCGATTGTTTTTTGCGTACAGATTTAAGTCTGAAAGATTGATTGCACCACTTGCAATAGGATCACCTCCAGTTTCTCGGTAAGTTGGAGCGTATAAAATAAGCTTGTAATTTTCTTTTTTGTATTGGAGTATTTTATTGTAAGATTTGATGTCACACCGAATGAGGTCAGCGCTTGTTGTTTCTCTAAAAAACACATCGTTTCTCGGATATCCTGTTTCAACAATCTTGTCGGATTTAAAGGCTCTGCTAAAGAGTTGTTCCGTATAAAATTTTGATGTGGAAATTAATACATCGTATTTAGGATATAAGGCATATAGTATTGCTTCTAACCGTGGGTAAAACTTTTTCTGATCATCTATATACGCAGGGCTGTCGAGTTGAATCCTTTTAAAACCTACTCCATGCCAAAGTTGAACGATTTGTGCGCGAAAAAGTAAGAAATAACGAAAATCTTTTATCCATTCGTAAATGTCAACGACTGCAACTTTGCAACGTAACAATAAGAATATGGACTGAATACTTGGGTAGTAGATTGTCTTGTTGTAATGTTTTTTAATTTCTTGATATTCGTCTTTACTATAAGTTAGAAAGTACAAGTTCTTATCCCTATTTTCCATGTATTGATATATAAACTTAATATTTCCTTGAAAAAGCCCCTGTTTTCTACCGCCAATAAAAACGATTAAATTTTTCTTTTTTGGAATAAGAAAACTTAATGGAAGTAGGATACACCAACCAATGATTGCATAAATAACAATGCTTATTCTACGTATAATGATTTTCATTTATTGAGGCTTACAATATTCTTATAAATTCGCTGACAATTATTCGTATCGGTAAAGTGGTGGTAGGTTTTGCGAACGCAATGCCGCCATTCCTGATCAATTGTCAAATCATCAATGTAATCCTGTAAGCCCTTGGTAAGCT
>JAQBBZ010000148.1:0-7355 GCA_032125735.1 Labilibaculum sp. | reverse complement strand
GGAAGAGAAATGGCACTCATACTCACCTTAAATCCTAATAGTGAGATTAACCAGGCTGTAACCGTAGTACCAATATTGGCACCCATAATTACACCTATCGATTCTACTAGAGATAGTAAGCCAGCATTAACAAAACTTACTACCATTACGGTAGTTGCTGATGACGACTGAATAAGTGCAGTGATCAAAACACCTGTCATTACTCCCTTCACCCTATTGGAAGTCATTGCAGCGAGAATAGCTCGCATTTTGTCTCCCGCAGCTTGTTGTAATGCTTCACTCATCAACTTCATTCCATACAGGAATAAGCCTAAAGATCCTATAAGCCTTAAAATATCGGCCAATCCGTAATCCATAACTTGATTTATTTTATTTGTATTTCAATAGATTAGTACCAGTTCAGTCGGCAAAAATAGAAGATATTTATAGAACTTCTTACTTTTTCCAATCTTAATTGAGTATTAAGAAAGGGTAAAAATAAGATTAGGGAAATATTATGAACATATTACAGAATGAATTAATTATAGATTTTTAACGCTTGTGGAATTCCCTGATAATTAGATGATTGCTTCTTGTTTTTTGATTGAATAATCATTTTAATCATTAATTTTGCAATGAATTCAGTAATTAAATAGCTTGTATTCGTCTAAAATAGAAGTGGTTTGGACAATTAATTTGTTAAAAATCAGCTGTTATCATGGAATTTGCTTAATTTTATTTTCTAGTATCACCAAAATATGTGTATTCGGATTCTGCATAATCATGATCTTTTGAAAAAATGATTATATGTCGTATTTTCGCGGGAATCTAAAATTAAACAGAGATCTCTTTAGCAGGATAATAGTATGTGGAATAGAATTGCAGGATTAATTCTTAGGAATAGAATTTTACTTTTGGTGATAATTGGGCTTGTCACAATTTTTATGGGTTACAAAGCTCGATTTGTGGAGATGTCTTATCAGTATGCTGCACTTTTGCCGGATGATGATCCTGCATCTGTTGAATACGAACGTTTCAAAAACACTTTTGGACAAGAAGGAAATGTGATGTTCTTTGCAGTTCAGGATCCGGAATTTTATCAGCTTGAAAAATTTAATGATTGGATTGCTTTGGGAGATAGCCTAAAAGCTTTGGATGGAATCGATGCAGTTGTTTCTATCGCTCATACCTACAATATCAATAAAAACTCTGAAGCCAAGAGGTTTGAATTTCAAGCGATATTCCCTAAGAAAATAAGTTCACAGGTTGAATTAGATAGTCTTGCGGCTATTGCTGAATCATTGCCATTTTACCAGGGCAGCTTATTTAATAAGGAAACCCATACGTTTTTAATGGGTATTACGGTAAACGCCAGAATTATTAATTCGAAGGCGCGTGAGCCTATGGTCGTTAAGGTTCGTGAAATTACCGACCGTTTTACTGCCAAGTATAAATTAGATATGAAATACTCGGGACTTCCTTATATTCGGGTTGTTACCGCGCAGATGATTAAAAAGGAGATGAATATGTTCATTTACCTTTCCCTTTTGGTGACTGCGATTATTTTATTCATGTTCTTCCGCTCTTTTAAAGTGGTGTTCTTTAGTATGTTGGTGGTTGGTTTGAGCGTGATTTGGGCAGTTGGTTCTATGGTTTTGTTCGATTACAAAATAACTTTGCTTACTGCGATGTTACCCCCCTTACTGGTTGTAATTGGAATTCCGAATTCTGTATTTCTCATCAATAAATACCATGCGGAATATATCCGTCACAATAATAAGATAAAAGCCTTGCAACGCGTGGTTTCAAAAATTGGGAATGCAACATTCTTAACCAATTTAACGACAGCATCCGGTTTTGCCACTTTTATTGTGACTTCAAGTCAGATATTAAAAGAGTTTGGTGTGATTGCCGCTTTAAATATCATGGTAGTTTTTGTTCTTTCATTACTACTAATTCCAATCATATTTAGCTTCTTAAATCCTCCAGACCAAAAGGCGACAAGGCATCTAGATAATAGGATGACATTTTGGTTTATTGAGAAATTGGTGAAAATTGTATTGAAGCGTCGTACCATAGTTTATACAGTAAGTATTATTTTTCTTATTCTTGGGGTTTTTGGAATCAGTAAAATGAAGAGTACTGGTTATATGGTTGATGATCTGCCACATGATAACGTTATTTTCCAGGATTTGAAATTCTTCGAGAAGAACATGGATGGGATTATGCCACTGGAAGTGATGGTGGAGACCAAGAAAAAGGCGGGAGTTTTAAAGTTATCCACATTAAGACGATTAGACGCTCTTAACGATACTTTAAAATCATATCCTGAAATTTCTTCCTCTGTTTCGATTGTGGAGGCGGCAAAATTTGCCAATCAGGCTTTTTTTAATAGCAAAGAAAAATACTATAAATTGCCTAATAGTCAGACTCAAAATGTGATTATGTCTTATTTGGCTAAGTCTGATACGGGCAAGGATTCGAAGTTGTTCAGTACTTTCGTAGATTCTACTCAGTCAATTACCCGAATGAGTTTCAGAATGAAGGATATTGGAACTACCAGGATGGAAGAAATGGAGCAAGAAATCCTGACACATGTCAATAATATTTTTCCTGAGGATCAATATACGGTTCATGTAACCGGATCCAGCA
The DNA here is from genome assembly GCA_032125735.1 of Labilibaculum sp. Classification (GTDB taxonomy): domain Bacteria; phylum Bacteroidota; class Bacteroidia; order Bacteroidales; family Marinifilaceae; genus Labilibaculum. The sequence goes on along the minus strand of JAQBBZ010000148.1, from coordinate 4,724 downwards.
TTATCTTTTTTAAAGGGAATAAATATTTGATCAAGAATTTGTTTTTGAGTCTTGCTCTTGCAATTTTCTTAATTGCCTCGTTTATGGCCTGGATGTTCTCTTCAAAAAGAATGGTTGTGGTTGCTTTATTACCTAATCTATTGCCATTGGTAATTACTGCAGCTTTAATGGGCTTTTTCGGCATTCCGATAAAAGCATCTACTATATTGGTGTTTAGTATTGCATTTGGTATTTCAGTTGACGACACAATTCACTATTTGGCAAAATACCGTCAAGAGTTGAAAGCGACTAATTGGAGCATTCGTTCATCAGTGGTGCTTGCACTTCGAGAAACCGGTCAGAGCATGATGTACACATCCATTATCTTATTTTTTGGATTTGGTATTTTTGCTTTATCTGATTTTGGAGGAACTGTTTCATTGGGGATACTCGTGTCCGTAACTTTGCTTTCAGCAATGCTCTCTAATCTGATTTTGTTACCGTCCTTATTGCTTACTCTTGAGAAGTTTATTACCAATCGTTCTTTCAAAGAACCATTGCTTCAAATTTTCGATGAAGAGGAAGATATAGAGCTGGATGATCTTAGAATTGCTCCAATGGAAAACAAAGAGGAAAAATAAAGCTTTGTGAATTGATTTTTTTATATTTTAGTGAGCTGTATAAAATACACACTAAAATAGTTTTTAAATCATGCATAGTTTTAATGAACTTCAGAAAATCATTGAAAAAGAGATAGATGGCTTGGAATTTACCTCTCCACCTGAAGGACTTTTCGAACCAATGAAATATATTTTGGACATTGGAGGGAAACGACTTCGTCCAATTTTGGTGCTTTTAGGTGCTAATTTGTACAAAGATGATCTTTCAAGAGTTTGTTTACCTGCTATAGGAATTGAAATATTTCACAATTTTACGCTTCTGCACGATGATGTAATGGACAATGCTCCAATTCGTAGAAGCAAGCAAACTGTGCACGAAAAATGGAACAGTAATGTTGCCATTCTTTCGGGCGATGCCATGTCCATTAAGGCTTATCAATACATAGGTTCCTGCGAAGACAAATACCTACGTGATGTGCTCACTGTGTTTAATCAAACCGCATTAGAGGTTTGTGAAGGACAGCAATTCGACATGGAATTTGAAGACAGAAATGATGTTGACATTGAAGAATACCTGAATATGATTCGACTGAAAACAGCTGTTCTGTTAGGTGGAAGTCTCAAAATGGGTGCTATAATGGGTGATTCTAGTGCAAAAGATGCTGAATTACTATATCATTTTGGTGTGAATTTGGGAATGGCATTTCAGTTACAAGACGATTTGTTAGATATTTTTGGTGACGAGGCCGTTTTTGGAAAGAAAATAGGAGGGGATATTCTGTCCAACAAAAAAACTTTTCTTTTAATTAAAGCCTTGGAAACTGCATCGGGAGATGTTAAAAAAGAATTAAACTCCTGGATATCAACAAAAGCTTTTAATCCGGAAGCAAAAATAGAGGCTGTTAGAGCTATTTATGAGCAATTAAATGTTCGTGAATATTCACAGAAAAAAATAGATAACTACTTTGCTTTATGCCTGGAATACTTGGATAAAGTGAATGTTGAGGCTGAAAAGAAAAAGGAGCTATATGCTTTAGTGAAGGGTTTAGTAAATCGTTCCGTTTAAGAATGTTAAAAATTCGGATAAGATTCTCCTTTATTGACAAAAAATTTTAAATTTGTTGTCACGCGATATTAATGATCCAAAAAAATTAATGTAAATGTCACAAAATACAGGCAAAATTGTACAGGTTATCGGACCTGTTATCGATGTAAGTTTTGATAAGGAAGGAACTAAACTTCCTGAAATTTACGATTCTTTAGAGGTCGTGATTGAAAATGGTAAAAATTTGGTTCTTGAGTGTCAGCAGCATATTGGTGAGAACACTGTTCGTACCATTGCAATGGATTCAACCGACGGATTGCGTCGGGGAATGGATGTTATTGCAACAGGTTCGCCGATTATGATGCCTCCTGGAGATAAAATCAAAGGTAGATTGCTTAATGTTGTTGGAGAAACCATTGATGGAATGGGACCTGTTAGTAAAGAAGGTGGATATACGATTCACAGAACTCCTCCAGCTTTCGATCAGTTGAGCACAGAATCAGAAGTTTTCTTTACCGGTATTAAAGTAATTGATCTAATTGAGCCCTATGCAAAAGGTGGTAAAATTGGTTTGTTTGGAGGAGCTGGTGTTGGTAAAACGGTTTTGATTCAGGAATTAATAAATAACATTGCCATTGGTCAAGACGGTTTATCTGTATTTGCTGGTGTTGGTGAACGTACTCGTGAAGGAAATGACTTGCTTCGGGAAATGATTGAATCAAGGGTTATTCAATACGGAGAAGCGTTTGAAAAAGATATGGAAAAGGGAGGATGGGATCTTTCTTTAGTAGATAAAGAAGCTTTGGATAATTCTCAGGTTTCACTTGTTTTTGGTCAGATGAATGAACCACCAGGGGCACGTGCCCGTGTAGCTCTTTCTGGATTAACTGTTGCTGAAAGTTTGCGTGACGGAGATGAAAAATCAGGAGGACGTGATATTCTTTTCTTCGTAGATAATATTTTCCGATTTACTCAGGCTGGATCTGAGGTTTCGGCATTGCTTGGGCGTATGCCTTCGGCAGTAGGTTACCAGCCAACACTATCATCAGAGATGGGTGTGTTGCAGGAGAGAATTGCCTCTACAAAAAGAGGTTCGATTACATCGGTACAGGCAGTTTACGTTCCTGCGGATGACTTGACAGATCCTGCTCCGGCAACGACTTTTGCTCACTTGGATGCAACCACTGTATTGAATCGTAAGATCGCGGAGTTAGGAATTTATCCTGCGGTAGATCCATTGGATTCTACTTCTCGTATTCTTTCAGTAGAAGTTGTTGGTCAGGCTCATTATAAATGTGCCACAGATGTAAAAGAGATTTTGCAGCGTTACAAAGAATTGCAGGACATCATTGCTATTTTGGGTATGGAAGAGCTTTCTGAAGAAGATAAATTGGTTGTGCATCGCGCTCGTCGTGTGCAGCGATTTTTATCACAGCCATTCCACGTTGCTGAGCAATTTACCGGTTTAAAAGGATGTTTAGTTTCCATTGAGGATACTATTAAGGGCTTTAATATGATTATGGATGGAGAAGTTGATCAATATCCTGAATCAGCATTTAACCTTGTTGGGACAATTGAACAAGCCATCGAAAAAGGGGAGAAATTGTTAGCCGAATCAGAAAAAGAATAAGATTAAAAAAGCTTAAAGTACTTGAGGTATTTAAGTACTTTTAAATTAGAACTTTTAACTATGCATTTGGAAATTGTTACGCCCGAAAAGAGTCTTTATTCCGGAGAAGTTGAATTGGTTCAGCTACCAGGAAAAAACGGATCTTTCGAAATATTGAAAAATCATGCTCCAATTGTTTCTACTCTAGAGAAAGGAACAATTAAACTGAAACCAGTAGGAGGAAAGGAAATTTTCTTTGAAGTCAACGGAGGCGTTGTTGAATGTAGAAAAAATGTAATTTCAGTATTGGCAGATAATTAAAGAAAATAGAAGTTAGTATTCAGTACTTAATATTGGCAATACAATTTATTGTAAAGAGACTTTAGAATTTCTAAAGTCTCTTTTTTTATTACCTAAAATTGTGGATTTCCTAACTACTCTTACTATTTTTGTTCTCAGAGATAATTTAACCAAGCCGTAAATAGTCTCTGTGCTAATTACGCAATACTTGAAACCAGACAAATGCCAAAAAAATTCCTGATTATTCGTTTTTCTTCCATAGGTGATATTATTCAATGCATGACAGCTGTTGATGGTATTTTAAACCATTATCCGGATGCTGAAATACATTGGATTGCAAGAAAGGACATGTCTTCTTTTTTGGCGATGGATCAGCGTATTTATAAAGTATGGGGGTTTGATAGAGGACAGGGATTTAAAGGGCTCTTAAAGCAGGCAAAAGAGCTCAAAAAGGAAAAATTTGACTTCGTTTACGATGCTCACAGCAATATCCGATCGATTGTTCTAAAAATAGTATTAGTGCCACGATGGAAACGTTGGTTCGGTGTCGGATCTAAATATACCATGCGTAGCAAAGATAGAATCAAGAGAATTTTGCTGTTCAAGTTTGGTATTGATCGGTTTCCAATGCCTTTTAAAGGAATGCTTTCGTATCGAAAACCTCTTGAGAAATGGGGGTTAACTGATTATTCAAAAGTGAATGCCAATTGGTATTTTCCTGAAGAGTTAAAGCAAAAAATGGAGGAGAAGGTTTTTTCAATTCTAAAGGGCGAAGCATCTAAATTGGTTACTTTGGTTCCTTCTGCAGCCTGGATGATGAAACGCTGGCCAGTCTCTCATTGGCAAAAATTGGTGCAACTACTTCCAGATTATCATTTTATGATTTTAGCCGGACCTGATGATGTGTTCTGCGATGAAATTGAGGCTGTCGCAAAAGAAAGAGTCCTCAATTTGAGTGGAAAAACAAATTTACTGGAGTCCTGTTATTTGGTTCAGAAATCAAATTTGGTCATTTCCGGCGATACGGGTTTTTTGCATGCTGCAGATAAGTTTGGTATTCCTGCCTTATCCTTAATGGGACCAACAGCATTTGGATTTACAACGGGAGAACACATTAAAACTCTCGAGGTGGATATGAAATGTCGGCCATGTACAAAAGATGGCTCAGGGA
>JAQBBZ010000147.1:0-4115 GCA_032125735.1 Labilibaculum sp. | reverse complement strand
ATTTCTCTGCCTTGCAGCAGGAGTAACTTATCATTTTTATTTCCAAGGTAAGATTGTTATTATCGACGAAGAAATTACCGATTTTCTTTCGGGTTTTTTAAGTGGTGCAGGAGCAAGTATTCTACTTGTCAGTATTTTTAGGAAAGATAAAAAATATCTTGTATCAGGTTCTTAGCAGTAAGAAGTAAATAAAAAAGATTGACCTAATAACAATGCACAAATGGAAAAATCTGCAAACAAAGGCGTTCAGGAATTTATCGACAAAACGGGAACAAGTGATCCGTTGAAGCATCAGATTTTGCTTGAGCTGCGCAAGATTGTTTTTGAGAATTTCCCTGATGTTGAAGAGCGAATGATGTATGGTGGCATCCTATTTTCGCTTGACGATGATTTTGGCGGTGTATTTGTTTACAAAAACCATGTTTCTTTTGAGTTTGGCAATGGATTTTTATTTCAAGATCCTGATAAGCTGCTGGAAGGAAAAGGTAAATATCGCCGTCATGTAAAAATTACATGTTTGGATGAGGTGAAAACAAAGAGGCTTGATTTTTTTGTGAAACAAGCTCAAATGGACGATCAGTAAATGTTGCAAGTGAAGCTCAGAAGGTTTCACTTTTTTATTTGAATGATATTTTCATTTAGAACCGAATAGTTTATGCCTCTACTGGCAAAATATTTGAATAATACTTTTAACTGAATTATATTTGAAACGAATTCATGAAAATCACGCGTGATTCGATTGAAAAATCCCCGCGACACCACGCAAAACAAACAATAACCTAAACAAACAATCATGTTGAGAACAACAAGAACACTAAGTCTATTCCTTTCTATGGCATTTTGCGTGTGTAGTCAGGGAATAAAAGCTCAGGGGCTAACCAGTCACCAAATCGATTCTATCGCAAATAAATCATTGGAATTATTTCCTTCGGCAGGAGTTGCTGTTTCTGTAGTAAAAGATGGCAAACTGATTCATGCAAAAGGATATGGCTACAGCTCGATAGAGAGCAAAAAGTCTGTTGATGAAAATACGCTGTTTGCCATTGCATCGAACAGCAAGGCATTTACAGCGGCGGCTCTTGCCATTTTGGTTGATGAAGGAAAACTTTCGTGGCACGATAAGGTGATTGATTACATCCCGGAATTTACCATGTACGATTCGTATGTGAGAGCGAATTTTACGATTGAAGATTTGTTGTGTCACCGAAGCGGTCTGGGCTTGGGTGTCGGCGATCTCATGATTTTTCCCGATGGCGGCGATTACACCATCAATGATATCTTAAAGAGTTTTCAGTATCAGAAACCGGTATCCTCTTTTCGAACCAAATACGATTACGATAACTTGTTGTACATCGTTGCCGGGGAGATTATTCACAGGATTAGCGGTATTATCTGGGCTGAATTTGTTGAAAACAGAATTATGAAACCATTGGGCATGAATCGATCAGTTGGTTCGCTGGAAAGACTAAAGGATAAAACCAATCTTGCTATGCCACATTCATCGGAAGGTGAGGAACTAAAACAAATTGAGGCTTACTCATGTTCCTTAACCGATGCGGCAGGGGGGATTAATTCCAGTGTGAATGACTTAAGCAAATGGTTGTTGGTACAGTTAAACGGGGGGAAATACGGCGATAATCTGGAGAAGGAGTTGTTTTCGGAAGCCAGTCAAAAAGAGATGTGGAAATTGCATACCATGATGAATTTTTCCGCTAAGGGAAGTGAGCGTTATGAAAATCATTATCGGGCGTATGGCCTGGGCTGGGTAATTGAAGATTACAAAGGCTATACAATTATTAGTCATACAGGAGGTTTACCGGGAATGCTGTCAAAAACGCTTGTGATTCCTGAGTTGAATTTAGGTGTAGCTGTACTCACCAACTCGCTTCCGGGGGGGAATACTTACTTTACGCTTCCTCAGGCTATTATCGATTCTTATATTGGTGCAGAGCCTAAAGACTGGAATGCTTATGCTTCTGAAAGATTATCGGGCGAAAATACGATGGTTGATTCTGTGGTGAATGCAGTTTGGGAAACAGTTGAGAAGGCAAAAGTTCTCCCGATTAACTTTGAAGACTATACAGGCACATACAAAGACAATTGGTTCGGAGCAGTTGAGGTATTTAGTAAGGACAATCAGTTGTGGTTTAAATCACTTCGTTCGCCCAAGTTAGTTGGTCGCATGCATTATTACAAAGCCACAACTTTTGCCGTTAAATGGAATTATTCCGCGATGGACTGTGATGCATTTGCAACTTTCAATTTAGATCAGGAAGGAAAAGCGGTATCAATTAAGATGCAGGGTATATCTCCAAACATCGATTTCAGTTTCGATTTTCAGGATTTGGATCTGAAGAGAGTAAAGAAGGATTAAATATGGAATAAAAGATATGGATCAAATTTTAGAAAAGCGAAGCCTGCAGGTTTCGCTTTTTTTACTGTTTCACCTGATTTCTCCAGCTAAAATCACAAGCTTCGTTTAAAATCGTATAAACATCATATTCCGAAAGGCTGGTCTGATTTATTATTTGATCACGAAAATTATCGGCATACATGTTCATGTAGCTAAAATCAGCTCCCGAACCTAAAAGGTTACGTGCATAAGGTGTAAATAATTTCACAAGTTCATCCATAACTTCTTGTTTGGTCGATTGCTTATTTAAGGCGGATAAATTCTTCATTAGTTATTGGTTTTAGATTTAATAAGGCCCGAATTTAATGATTAATATTTAAAGACATACGAAAATGCGAGTTGTAAGATAATAGCAAAAGGTAATCAGATTCTGGTTTTTTGTAATACTGTTGAAGTTAAGATCAAGCTTAAGAATGAATTAATACTGAGTATTGTGAGAATCCGATAATTATTTCTACTTTCGCAAGCTTGAAATTGAAAGACTAACGCATTGTTCGTTAGGTATAAAAAGAAAAATTCCTACCCAAATTACTTCAAAGGAAAGATCTCTGATTGGAAATCATTTTATAGTGAAGAGGAAAGACTTGTGAGAGGGAGATAAATGAATACAGTAAGAGATGAAACACCACCGATATCAGGCTTAACACAAGCAGGAGTTCCATCTTACTTTAACTAGTAAGTTACAAACATATGCAATACAAAATGTTAGTCCTCGATTTGGACGATACGCTTTTGAACGACGATCATTACATATCAGATCGGAACAAAGAAATGTTGATGAAGGCGCAGGAGAAAGGTGTTTATGTCGTTTTGGCATCAGGCCGTCCAACACCTGCGATGCTTCAATACGCCGAAGAGTTAGATCTGAAAAAATACGGATCGTATATTATCTCTTACAATGGGGCTATTATTACTGACCTTACTCAGCAGAAAAACATTTTTGAGCAAAGTTTAAGTAAAGAGCAAATCCACAGTTTACACGACTTTAGCCTGGCAAATCATGTGGATATTATCACTTATACCGCTGATAGTATCATTAGTGAAACCTCTTCGAAATATATCGACATAGAGGTGCAGCTTACGCAGATGAAATTTAAGAAGGTGGATTGCTTTAAGGCCGCTGTTACCGAACCGGCAGTAAAATGTATTCTTTTAGAAAATCCAGAATACCTGAAAACTGTTGAAGCAAAATTAAAGCTTGAGAAACCGAATAAGAGTGTTTCCATTTCGAAACCTTTCTTTTTGGAAGTAATGTCGAAAGGAATTGATAAAGCCGCAAGTATTGCTCGTTTGGCTGAGAAATTAGGAATCCTTCAAGAGGAAATTATTGCTGTTGGCAATGCAGGTAACGATTTAACTATGGTAGAATATGCCGGTTTGGGTGTTTGGGTAGACAATGTAACACCAGAGCTTCGTGGTTGTGCCGATGTTATTGTTGCTTCGAATAACAACCATGGTGTTGCCGAAGTGGTTGAGAAATATATTCTTGCGAATTAGTAAAAATTCTCCTAACGAAATAATATAGTGTTAAAAGCGAAGACCTACCAGACTTCGCTTTTTTTATGGAAAATTTCATAGCTCAGCCAAATTGATTGGTGAAATAGCGAGTTCGTAAATTAAGTAGGAAGACTGAATTCATGGTTCAAATAATAATTAATTTAAGGATGTATTAAACCAATAGCATCTTTTGAGGTCTTAGCAC
>JAQBBZ010000146.1:0-8066 GCA_032125735.1 Labilibaculum sp. | reverse complement strand
ATCATAATAATAACTTGTATCGTATTCTTGTGGAACTATTTTATATCTGTTTTTGTTTAACCACGAATGATATTTTGGGTCGCTTAACAAAGTTTCATTTATAATATCATTTTTAAAAAACAAACAATAAGATTAATTTCAATTTGCCTTATCCTATTACTTATTGGCTCCTTGAATACAGGAAAACAGCCCCAATTGTAATTTAAAAATTGGAAATAAAAATTACTTTTCAACTAACAAATAGGTTAGGAAAACGTAATATATCTGCTTCCTCTTTGATAAGGAAACTTAATTTGCACGTATTCTGCATTAAATAATCAAAACACATGAAATCAATTTTCACCATACTACTCGCAATAGCGATTTCTTTTCCAACGCTTGCGCAAAATAAAAAACTAACAGCACAAAAGCACTCTACTCTAGGAGTGAAAAATATCGTAATAACCGAAAAAACGTACAAAGAATTAACCAATCCCACATTAAACAAGAGAAAGCTAGCTAAAATTGCAGATAAAGAAGCAGGAAAGCCAAAACGGGCAGATGATCCTATCGCAAGAGCCCAATACGAAAGAAATATACTAAAAAACCCACTTACGGGACAGATTCCTTTAAACATTAAAGAGCTCGAAAAGGCATATGTTCTTTCCTCAGCATCCGGTTTGCAGAGCAGATTAAAAACAGGAGGATTGAGTTTCACAAACAGCGGACCAAGAAATGTTGGAGGACGTACAAGAGCTTTGGCTATTGACCTGGCAAATGAAAACACGATACTGGCAGGAGGAACCACTGGTGGAATGTGGAAATCTACAGACAATGGTATCAGCTGGACAAGAACAACCAAATTAGAAGATCACCCAAGTGTAACTTCTATTGCACAAGACCCAAACAACACTGCAATATGGTATTATACCACCGGGGAACTAGTAGGTTCAGCAGGTGAAGATGGTGCCCGTTACCGAGGAAATGGTCTGTTTAAATCTACCGATAATGGTACCAACTGGACATCTTTAGCCTCAACTGCTTCCAACACCTCTGAAATATTTGATGCTTTTGATTATGCCTGGAATATCTGCGTAGACCCAAACAACAGCGATGTATATGTTGCAACGGCCAAGGGAATTAAGCGCTCAACAGATGGAGGAACTACATGGACTGATGTAATCGTATCAGATTCCTATTATGAAGATATTATTTGCAGCCCAAGCGGGATTAAGTATGCTTCTTTAAGTTCTGATGGAACAACAAAAGGAATCTACAGATCAACAACAGGAAATTTAAATGATTGGGAAGATATAACACCAAGCGGATTCCCTGCAGATTATAACAGAGTGGTACTTGCGCATGCACCCAGTAATACAACCAATGATATTGTTTATATTTTAGGTGAAACAACAGGAGCCGGACTGCAAGATCACAGTTTTTGGAAATTGACTTATAATTCTTCAGCCACGACTCCTGCAACATGGGTCAACAGATCACAAAATCTACCGGAAGGTGGAGATGGTGACAGAGATGTGAATGGTTACGACTCACAAGGTTCTTACAATATGGTAATTAAAGTTGCTCCAGATAATGAAAATATGGTTTTTATTGGTGGAACAAACTTATACCGTTCTGATGATGCTTTTGCAACTAAAGCAAGCCCTTTAAGTATTGGGAAATCTACAGACACATCGAAAACCTATTGGATAGGAGGCTACGCTACCGAAAATAATGTCAGCCAATATCCAAATCATCATCCTGATGTGCATGCCCTGGCATTTAAAAGCGACAATTCTACATTACTTTGTGGCCACGATGGAGGTATAAGTAGAACTCCTAATTATAAAAAAACAAGTGACACCTCTTCAGCAAATGACACGAGTACTCCAGTTGACTGGACATTTCTGAACAATGGATACTTAACCACACAAGCCTATACCGTTGCGATAGATAACGACATTACAACAAACACCACATTAGCTTCCGGGTTTCAGGACAACGGTACCTGGCTTGCCGAAACCTCTAATGCTGATAGCGACTGGTTAGCCTGGGGGTCTGGTGACGGAAGTTACTGCAGTATTTTAAATTTGGGCAATAGTATACTCTCCTCATCACAAAGCGGCACCACTTACCTTGAAGATAATGTTACAGATGAGGCAAATTACTATTGGACCCGTGTTGATCCTGAAGGAGCCGAAGGACAATTGTTTATCAATCCTTTTGTTGAAGATGCCAACAACAGTGAAATCTTATATTACGCGGCAGGAAACTATGTTTGGCGAAACTCCAATATTTTTGAGATTCCCCGCATGCAGAATACAGAAGCAACTACGAACTGGGAAAAACTGGAAATATCAAAAGTAATCGGAACTGTATCGGCAATGGAGTCCTCAACCTACCCTGCTCATGTTTTATACTATGGTACTTCGGCAGGAAAAGTATATAAAATTGAAAATTCGCACTCGCAATGGGCAAAGAAAACAGACATTACAGGAACGAATATGCCTGCAGGAAATGTTATTTCGATTGATGCAAACCCTTTAAATGCGAAGGAGGTATTGGTCGGATTTTCCAATTATGGCATTGAAAGTATATTTAGCACGACTGATGGAGGAATCAGCTGGTCTCCTGTAAGTGGAAATCTGGAAGAAATAAACGGAGCGGACAATGGTCCATCCGTTCGCTCAGTATCCTGGATGGTTTCGCCAACCGACACCACCTACTATGCTGGAACAAGTACTGGATTATATAGCACAACAAAACTTGAAGGAACTGCCACAACATGGACACAGGAAGCAATCAATAAAATTGGAACCACTGTGGTTTCCATGATTAAAAGCCGACGGGACGGATTTATGGCCACAGCAACTCATGGCAATGGTATTTTTACTGCTGATGATGATTTTAGTTCGGCTGCTCCTGTTGCATTAATTGGAATGACCAAAGATTCAGTTCAAATTGGAGAATCGGTTGATTTTATGAACAGAAGTATTGGCGATGGATTTACCACATGGGAATGGACTTTTGAAGGAGCAGAAACTACAAGTTCTGCAGAAGAACATCCGCACGCGGTTATTTACAAAACTCCTGGTGTTCATCCGGTAACATTAACTGCAACAAATGCTGCCGGCTCAAACACTCAAACCATTACAACAGCCATTATTGTAAAAACAGTTGGTGCGAAATTTACTGCCAGTGCAACAAATACTAATGTGGGCGATCAAATTACTTTTACGGATCAGACCGCAGGTACTCCCTCTACCTGGAACTGGGCTTTTTCGGGTGGAACACCTAACAGTTCAACGGAACAAAACCCTGTTGTTACCTATAATACAGTTGGTACATTCGACGTATCATTGGTTGTTGGAGATGCTGAATTCAGTGATACTGAAACAAAAGCCGCCTACATTACTGTTCTTGATGCAGATGATTTTGATGACAATTTACTTTATAATGTCTTACCCGAATTCGAAGATCAATTGAGTCAATATTCATTCACAGGAGATAATACCGGCTATGTAACCGGACATACCAACTTGAAAATTGACCGCTATGCCGAAAAATTTAAAATCATCAATCCAAATTTAAACGCTGTTAAGCAGATACAAATCTATCCATCGGTATTGAAAGCAAATTCATTAAACCCTGAAATAATACTTAAAATATGGAACGGTGCCGCAGAACCCGGCAAAGAGGTATATACCAAATCAGTATCATTATCCGATTTAACTGCCGAACAATTCAACACCATTGATTTAGACTATCCTGTTGCTGTTGAGAAAGATTTCTTTGTTGGATATCAAATACTTTACGAAACACCCGAAGATGTTTTTGCTGTAGCTCACCTCCCTCTGCAAGAAGATGCTTTGTGGGATAATACCGCTTATATGTATTACAGTAATGCATGGGAACCTTATAGTGATGTATTTGGGAATAACACATCTCTTGCGATCAAAGCCTTGGTTGGATACGATCCAGGAGCACTAGGGATAGAAGATGATTTGCTTGTAAAAGAGGTCGACAAATTAAAGATCTACCCCAACCCAATGGTTGACAAAAGCAATGTGGTCTTTCCTAACCAGACCAATCAAAAATACCGCTTAGTTGTTGTAGATGCTAGTGGTAGAGTGGTTCGGATTATTGAAAACATCACAGGAAACAACGTGATTATAAACCGGGAACAATTGAAACCCGGTATTCATATCATCAACCTTTCGGGGGAAAAAATATACAAAGGAAAGCTATTGGTGAAATAAGAAGATCAAATAGATATTTTAGTGAGAGCTTGTCGTAATTCGGCAAGCTCTTTTTTTTCCTCAGCCACCAACAAAAGCGTCTTAGTAAGACGCTAGGTACCCCCTAAGACGTATTTTACATCTCCTAATATGTATTTTACTATCTCAACGATGAATTTTACATCTTCTACCATGTATTTTACTTACCATGAGTAGTTTTTTACATCTTTAATTATCTTTTTTACTTAGTCTGATATGTAATTTACATCTCGAATTATCTCTTTTACTTAAATTATTACGCTTTTTACATCCTAAAGGATGTATTTTACTTACTAAACTATTGATTTTACGATCCATAAGGTCTAACTTTATAAATGTGGGAAGCATATTTGCTCTCAGCTTTACAATTCCGGTAAAAAAACAGATGAACAGAATCAGGAAGAATATTAATTTTTAAACTCGCCACATACGCATGAGCCCAAAATCAGAAAAAATCCCCTTTAGCATTCACCGAATGATTCGACAAAACCTAGCGAAACAAAACCTAACGGTAACCTGCTTGGCACGAAAAATTAATATCCGCCCTATTTCGCTTCACCAACAACTGAACAGATCAACACTTCAAGTAAACAGACTATGGAGTATCTGTCAGGCTCTTGAATTGAATATTTTTCAGGAAATTGCGAATAGACTGGAGAGAGAAAATCAATCGCAACAGGCGTTAGAAAAAGGCATGAAACTATCTCAGATAGATGCAGAAGTAGATGGCCTTAAAAGAAGAATTGAGTTACTCGAAAACGAAAACAAAACCTTAAAGGAGGTAATCAGTTTACTGAAAGACTAAATCAGAAAATAAAAACAGCACCAAATAACCGATGTCAATATGGTGCTGTTCAAACAATCATTTGGAATTTTTTTAACTACTCAACTGATCCAACAAACTATCCTCGTCATCAAACTTGCTGCTGGAGAAATTCAGTGCTGTTTCGATAATGGCCAGGTGAGAATAAGCCTGCGGGAAATTTCCCAACATGCGTTTCGACACAAAATCGATATCTTCAGCAAACAAGCCAAGATGGTTTGAATACGTTAACAATTTATCAAATTTCTCTTTCGCCTCTTTTTTCCGTCCAATTTTATACAAACTATTAATCAACCAAAAAGAACAAATCGTAAAAGCCGATTTAGGTGTTCCAAAATCGTCATTATTTTTGTACCGGTACATCAAACCATCATGCTCCAACTCCTTCTGGATGGTTAACACAGTTGATTTATACTTTTCATCTGTTGCATTAATAAAACCATAACTTTCCATTAATAATACCGATGCATCCATATCCTCGGAACCATAATATTGAGTAAACGCCTGCTTCTTTTTACTCCAGGCTTTTTTCATAATATCCTCTTTCACAGAATGTCGCAGAACAGTCCATCTACCTACATAGTGATCTCTCTTCAATAAATCAGCGATTTTAACCGCCCGGTCAAACGCCACCCAACACATCACTTTACTAAAAGTAAAGTGAAGACTTTTACCTCGGATTTCCCAGATACCACGATCCGGCTTTTTCCAATTCTCTTCAACTACTTTCACAATGCTTCTTACGATCGTCCACAATTCCTCACTATGCTCGAGAGAATTCTCGAACATTTCGAAATGCTGATGAATTAAATCCAGCAAAATTCCATAAATATCATGCTGCTTTTGTTTGTAGGCCGCATTCCCTACACGTACCGGTTTCGATCCCTCATAACCAGCTAAGTGTTCCAACTCATATTCCGAAAGCTTTTTTTCCCCATTAATCCCATACATGATCTGAATTTTCTCATTCTTTTCAGGAATGATATCCATGATGAAGTCGAGGTATCGCCGGGCAACATTATAATGCCCCAATTGAGTAAGAATCTTAACAACCATAGAACCATCACGAATCCAGCAAAAACGATAATCCCAATTCCTAACTTCGCCTATCGTTTCGGGTAACGAAGTTGTTATGGCAGCAAGAACAGCCCCACTTTTCTGATAACTCAACAATTTCAAAACCAACGCGCTTCGGCTCGATTCTTCATTGTATTTCGGAAGCACTTTTGTTTTTTCGCTCCAATTCAACCAGTATGTTTTTGTCCGCTGTAATTTTAAATAAATACGATCAAGAGTTTGTTCCAATAACTTCTGATTGTAACTCACCTGACAAAATTCATCTTTTTCCAATACAATTACTTCCTGATTTAATATGTCGGAGTAATTAAAACTTGAATACAAATACAGTGAATCGTAATTTCCCGATGTGGTATAGGATTTTATATATTCCTCGCCCGACAATTTATTTTCTGTTGTGTTTCGGGCATAATCGAGTTGAGGGTTATATTTAATCCGAAATTTAGGTTTTCCGTAAACCAATCGAAAAAAGCGAACTACATCCGGCGGCATGTAGTAATCATTTTTCTCTGTTACATATCTGGGCATAAAATCCAATACTTCAAAAACTCCATCGATGCACTCAAAACGCGTTTTTAAAATATTCGTATTTTTTCGATACTCCTGTGTTATATCTGTTGCATTTTCAGGCAAAATCTCAAAACTACCTCCCTTACTCTTGTCCAACAACTTAGCAAATGCTGAAGATGAATCAAATTGAGGCAAACACACCCAATCTAACGACCCGTTTTCCGAAACGAGTGCAGCACTTCTGCAATTTCCTATTACCCCGTAATTTAAATTTTCCATAAAAAAATGCTATTTTAGAGCTTTACCATATTAAACTCTTCGGAAAATAAAGATTTTCAGTGACATTCGATAAGTTTTAAACAAAAATTTCATTTTATGAATAGAATTCACATTGTTTCCAACAGACTCCCTGTTAGTATTAACGTAGAAAATGACCAAATAGAATTAATTCCAAGTGTAGGAGGATTAGCTACAGGAATGAGATCAGTATATAAGGAGTATAATGGAAAGTGGATAGGCTGGCCGGGCTTACCAAGCGATGACCTTGATGACGAATTAGCGGTTAGAATTGAAGAAAAACTAGTTGAAGAAGACTGTGTATCTGTTCATTTATCGAAACAAGAAATAGACTTGTACTATGACGGCTTTAGCAACCGAACCATATGGCCATTATTTCATTATTTTGCGCAATACATTGATTACGATCCTGAATTATGGGATGCTTTTGTAAGTGTAAACCAAAAATTTGCTGATAAAGCCTTGGAAACATTAGACGAAGGTGATACCATATGGATTCATGATTACCAATTGTTACTGGTTCCTGAAATGATAAAATCTAAAAGACCAGACGTTACTGTCGGTTTTTTTCTTCACATCCCATTTCCCTCCTTCGAGGTTTTTCGAATCTTACCCTGGAGAAAAGAATTGATTCAAGGAATGTTGGGAGCCGATTTAATTGGCTTTCACACTTATGATTATCAAAGACATTTTTGCAGTTCCGTGCGTCGCTTAATGGGTTATGAAATTTCATTCAATCAAATTCATATCGAAGACAGAATTATTCTTGTTGATTCATTTCCAATGGGAATTGACTACGACAAATTTAAAGCCGCTTCAACTCAAACATTCCAAAAAACTCTTCAGGAAAAATCAACACTTCATCGCGAGCTGGAAAAATATTTTCTGGCTTCCCCTGATCGGAAACTGATTCTATCAATCGTTCGGATGGATTATTCCAAAGGAATTCCAAACCGCTTACGTGCATTCTCAAAATTCCTGGAAGATTATCCTGAATTTATAGGCAAAGTAACATTGATCATGTTGGCAGTTCCATCTCGGGGAACAGTAGAGCACTATATCAACTTAAAAAAAGAAGTGGATGAATTGGTTGGAACTGTAAA
>JAQBBZ010000145.1:0-24413 GCA_032125735.1 Labilibaculum sp. | reverse complement strand
CATTGAAGTTCCATGGCATCATCATCCCGAATTTGAATTGATCTACATCGAAAAAAGCAGAGGAACTTTAGTTGTTGGTGATTGCATTGACAATTTTAAAGATGGAGATTTGATATTTATTGGTCCCAACACTCCTCATGTGATGAAGAACGATGATTCTTACTACCAGAAAAAATCGGATTTGAGAGCTATTGCCTGGGTCGTTCATTTCAAAGAGGATAGTTTTGGCAAAGAGTTCTTTCTTTTGCCTGAAATGTATCGGATCAGGAAATTTTTGACCAAATCGTTTCAGGGTGTGCGGGTTGAAGGCAGTTCAAAATACAAGATTATTCAGCATTTAAAAACGCTTCACTCTTCGGAATACTCGCAACGAATACTTGTGTTGTTGCAGATATTACAAGTTTTGGCTCAATCGGATGATCTGGAGTACCTGGCATCGGATAGTTTTGTTGAAACCTTCCAGCACAGAAACAATCAGAAATTATACCAGATTTATGAATATGTAAGTAAAAACTTTCAGCAAAAAATAGAATTGGACGAAGCCGCTAAAATTGCCAATATGAGTAAAACAGCCTTTTGCCGCTTCTTTAAAAACAAGACGAATAAAACCTTTTCTGAATTCGTAAATGAAATGCGTATCAATTACGCAAAAAAGCTGCTTGCCGAAGGAAGATTAACGGTAGCCCAAATTGCCTACGAATGTGGATTCAACAGTCCTTCCTACTTCAATAAAACTTTTAAATCGGCAACAGGAAAATCTCCTCTTCAGTTAAGAGGAAAAAATATAGAATCTTTCAGAGCCTAAAATCAGAAGAGATCGTGACAACATTCCATCAACTCTTTTGAATTTAAATATGTTTTTTCGGCATCAATGAGCAGATATTTCTTTTCCAAATCGCGTAAGCAGCCTGCACTGCTACACAAGCGTAATTTATGGCTCCCGATTGTTTCAGCTCCGTAGTCAACCCCAATGTGCCCGCTTACCAGTGTTGTCATGGGAGAATTTTCACGATCCACACTTGCAAACTGCAGCAAATCATCCACCATCTCAAGATATTCCTCTCCATATTGCCGTTCATTCCCGTTCATCAGTACATCCCACAAATAATCCCCTTCCGCCGTTCCCATAAATTGGGAGCCAATCTGCGGATCATAGGTGTGAATATTATTGATGTGCCCTGTAAATTCACCTGTATGACTGTAATTTTTAAACCATTTAAAATCGATTTCTTTAGTCGCAGCATAACGATGCGAACTACCTGTATGGGTAAGCAAAACGCCTCCCTTGGTTCTCAGCATAAATGGCATATCCATAAAAAAGCGCACAATATCTTCCCTGTTTTTCCGAATTCGGTTCTCAAACCAGGATGTAAATTCCAAATTACCACGTTGCAAGGGAATATGATAGATGTGAACGAACTCATGATTTCCCAACAGACAAATCACATTGCTCCCCTCCTGATTGGCACCCATTTTAAAGAGTTCCTGAATCATTTCAAGAGATTCATCTTTTTGCTTACTGGGATAAGCATGAATTAAATCGCCCAAAAAAACCAGATAATCAAGCTTCCCTTCGCTTTTTAGTTTTCGATAAACCTTCAAAATCTTCTGGAAATCAAATCCGTTGCCATGCAAATCAGACACAATCATCAATTTCCCAAACTGGATATCACAAATCATTTTTTACTTATCTTTAAATTAAGGATTTTTAACCCTGAAAAAGTTCTAAAAATTTCATAAATTATCTAAGCAAACTTACAATTAGATCTTTGTAAATTAAAATTTTTAAGATATGCTTGAAAAATTGCTAAAAAACCCGGAAAAATATTTTTGGTCCATTAATAAAGATGGTGATCTCGTTCTAGGAAATGCAGATTTTGGACTAAAAGCGAAACTTACTCTAACCTTAACTAATAAATGGACCAACTTGGCTCCTTTAGTTGAAAGTAGTCCGGGTATATACATCGGACAATCAAAAACCTATTTGAAAAACACGAAAGAATATGAGCAGGTTGCGGAACTTTATAAAATAATTAAAACCCAATTGAAAGAGCCTTCGATAATAGAAAGAATGAAGACCTCTAAGAATACGTATACTTTTCTTCTCAACCATTATCAAGAAAATAAATAATGATCAGATCAATTGGAATTGCATTGTTTCTAAGTATTATCATCATCCCGCAAGTGGAGGCACAGAATACAAATAAGCTCAAAGCAGGAGATCTTTTCCCCGAGATAAAAGGCGAATTGTTATCCTCTAAGACGATTACTCTTCCCGATCACTGTAAAGGAAAAGTTAGTGTGCTGATCATTGCATTTAAACGGGGAACTCAACCGCAAATCGATGAATGGACAAAACCTCTTATGAAAGAATTTAGCATTCGCAACGATTTTCGTTTTATTGAAGTACCCATGATTAGTAACTTTTACAATTGGATGTCGAACTATATTGATAATGGAATGCGCGGTGGTATTGCTGAATCGATGCACAAAAACGTGATGACCTATTATGGTCCTTTGGGAAGCTATTTCGACTACTTCGATGTTCAGGACAAAAAACAGTGCTGCCTTTTTCTACTCGACAAAGAAGGTATCATTCAATTCATTGCTAAAGGAGAGCCTACTCCCGAAAATCTATCGGTCTTACTTCAAAAAATTAAAATCCTTTTTAAAACTATTTAGCAATATCTTGCCGTCACAATCAAAATATTTTTGTTTTTAATGGCAGGACTGCATTTTCGGGCTTTTTAGCGAAATATTTAGCGAATAAAGTTTACTTTTAAAGCTTCGAAATAAACCCAAAGCAAGATGAATAAAAGAGGATTTGCCAGCGATAATTTTTCAGGAGTATTGCCCGAAGTAATGGAAGCCATCCAAAATGCCAATCACGGACATGTGATGGCCTATGGTGGAGACTCATACACAGCATCCGCAATTGAAAAATTTAAAGCTCTGTTTGGAGCCAATATTGATGTATACTTTGCATTCAACGGAACCGGAGCCAATGTTATTGGTCTATCGACTTTAACTCAATCCTATCATTCCATTCTTTGTCCAGCCACAGCACACATTCAGGTTGACGAATGCGGTGCCCCGGATAAATTTACAGGATGTAAAGTAATTCCAATTACATCTACTGATGGAAAAATAACTCCTGAGCTAATTCTCCCTCATTTACATGGATTTGGTTTTGAACATCACTCACAACCAAAAATGATTTCAATTACTCAGTGCACCGAATTGGGAACCGTTTATACGCCCGAGGAAGTGAAAGCAATTTGCGATTTGGCACATGCCAACAACATGTACGTTCATATGGACGGAGCACGTCTGGCAAATGCTGTTGTAAGTTTGGATGTTGATGTAAAAGAATTTACGACCCATGCAGGCGTTGATGTGCTAAGCTTTGGCGGTACTAAAAACGGCATGATGCTGGGCGAAGCAGTCATCTTTTTTAATCCCGATCTATCGAAAGAAGCCAAATACATACGCAAACAAAGTATGCAGCTTTGTTCTAAAATGAGATACATCGGTGCTCAGTTTGATGCTATGCTTACTAACGATTTGTGGCTAAAAACAGCCCGTCATGCCAATAAAATGGCAAAATTGCTTGAAAAAGAAGTTCGCAAGATAGCTCAGATAAAGATTACCCAAAAAGTACAGGCCAACGGTATTTGGGCACTCATCCCTAAAGATAAAATAGAAAAACTTCAGGAAGAATATTTTTTCTGGATTTGGGATGAACAAGTAGGAGAAGTTCGCTGGTTATGCTCTTTCGATACTACCGAAGAAGATATTCTTGGTTTTGTGAAGCTTCTTAAACAAGTGCTTTAAACGAATTACTGATAACTGCACACTGATAACTGAAACAATGGCTACCCTTCGTAAAAACCTTGCTTTAAAAAATTACAATACATTTGGCATAGAAGCCAATGCCAAGTATTTTTTTGAATTTAATACAACTGAGGAAATACATGATTTTCTCAGTAAAAATGACATCAACAACATTCAGTATTTATTGTTGGGTGGTGGTAGCAACCTTTTGTTTACTGAAGATTTTAATGGCCTGATTATTCACCCAAAGGTAAAGGGAATAAAAATTCTTGAAGAAGATGAAGATTCGGTTTTAGTTCAGGTTGGGGCCAACGAAAATTGGGATGAATTTGTAGCCTGGAGCGTTGAGAATAATCTTCCTGGCATCGAAAACCTATCGCTTATCCCGGGTGTGGTTGGTGCTGCTCCTGTACAAAATATCGGAGCCTACGGTGTAGAAGTAAAAGAGGTGATTGAAAGTGTGGATGCAGTTTCGATTGAGAGCAACAAAAAAGTAACTTTCAGCAATGCACACTGCGAATTCGACTATCGATACAGTGTATTTAAAAACGAGTACAAGAATCAATTCATCATTACCCATGTTAACTTCCGATTCAGCAAACAAGCAGAATTCAAAGTTCAATACGGCGCAATTGCTAAAGAATTGGAAGCTTACGATGAAGTGAATCTTAAAAATATCCGCGAAGTAATTATCAAAATTCGTGAAAGTAAATTACCCGACTATAAAGTGCTGGGCAATGCGGGTAGTTTCTTCAAAAATCCGGTTGTTGCCAAAACAGAAGCTGATGCCTTAAAAGCAAAGTATGAAGACATGCCGGTTTACGAAATTAATGAGATGCAAAGCAAACTGGCCGCTGGTTGGCTCATTGAGCAGTGTGGCTGGAAGGGCAAACAAATTGGCGATGCCGGTGTACACAAAGATCAGGCGCTGATTATCGTGAATCATGGCCATGCAAAAGGATCAGAAATTCTTGAACTGGCCAACGAAATTAGAAAATCGGTAATCTACAAATTTGGTGTTAAGCTGGAGATGGAAGTGAATGCGATTTAAGCAGTTTCGAATTACCGCACCTAAAAATTTTATCATAAAATATTAATATCCCATGGTAAATAGATTCCTTGCTCCTTTTATTCCTGATTTTTGATACTTATGGTATGTCTGAGCTGCTCACACATCAATTTGAGCTACTGTTTCTTTATAGATCCAACCATCTGATTTCCGATTTTAATTATATGCTTATGAAGCCATTAAATGAGTTGTCCCTAAAGAGCGGATTAGCGTTGGCTTTTAAAATTTGGGAGAAAAAAACTTTTACTAAACAGGCAAGAATAATAACATCCTTTTTTTGTCTGCCATCTTATTGTATTTCACGTTAACATCAAAGTCCATTAGAAGATCTCTAAAAATCTTCAACACCACTCTTTATCTTTTCACCATCATAGGCATCTGCAAGTATATAAATGTATTTTGGCAGATGCTTGAAAAGCAGGCGCTATAAAATCACCTTACAGTAACATGAATGCATTTTGTTTGACCTTCAAGAAGAACGTAACATTTACCCTCATCTTGCATTTTAATTAATACACGCACTAATAAATTTCGAAGGCGGTATGAATAAACCGGAGTACTATTACCTCTCTCAAAAAAACGTGTTTGAGAAATATCAAAGGTTCGTCCATAATAATGTGATGAATCATTTGGCGTAGCGTTTACATTACTTTTGCGTAGCGATTTTTGATCTTCCAGAGTCCGTAATATTGAGGTAACTGAAAATCGATATTTTTTAATCCCTAATTCTTGGAGTTGGTCGCAAAACTTTTCGCCAAGCAGCTTTAAAAATTGTTTTGCCGTTGGTTGCAGGTAAGGTAGTGAATTTGTTAAATGAGGTATTTCATAGTATTTGTTATCAGAGATTTCATCGAGTTGATAACTGCTACCACTTGCTTTATACTCGGCTTTTGAAACCAAAGGCTTTTCTAACCCCTTTGTTCGGGCTATATCAAGATGATAATTATTATTATAGCGGTGCAGTGCTCCTTTTTCAACTTTTGTAAGCACCGGAACAGGGACCTGGTCTTCGGTTTTGCCTTTTGGTATAGAGTTTATAGCGAAAAATATAATAGCTGCGAATATTACAACTGCTATTAGAATTTTACGAATACTATACTTTTTTTTTCTTTTATTCATGTCAAGATTTTACGCGCACAAAGGTAAAAAAAATCCCAGCTTTTAATCATTTCAAAACTGTCCTTTTTTATGCTGAGTGAATAATATAATTAGACAATTCCTTCAAATGATGGTTTATCAAAGTTGTGGTTTAAGTCAGAATTTAACTTCCCATTTTGCATGAAGGGAACATCTTTTTATCAGATAGCTAAATTAGTTGCATATCATCTCCAAGACAAACCAGAAGCAAAAATTACTTATCTAATTGTAATAAACATCTCCTCCCATAATTTATTTTCACTCTTAAGGAATATTCCAAATGCTGCGAAAACATTACTCCCATCAAAACATTTACATTCAAAAACCAAATACTCATCACTATAAAACAGTCTTTTAATTTCTTTTTATCGATTCTTATCTTTACTTTCAGTCGAATTTTAATATACCAAATCACATTACTAACTAAGAAAACACTATTTATTATGAAAAGATTTATTTTTTCAGTGGCGTGCTTAGCCCTTATTCTAGGTTCTTGCCAAAAAAATTCAGACGAAATCAAACCAGAGCAACAAGAAATTGCTGTTGACATGAGCGATTTCTATGTATACACCAGCGATGAAGGTACTGTTAAGTCTGCAACAACCGGACATGTTCATGGTCCAAAATGTGGTAGTATGACCGTTTTAAACCGCCAGTTAAAAGAAAACCCAGGTTTAGAAAACCGCATGTATGCCATTGAAAAACACACAAGACAGTTAATTGCCGCAAAAACTACAGGAAGTACCAATAAAGGCAAGCCAGGCGGAGGCGGAACACCAGCACCAACACCTTATCAGGGAAGCATCACTATACCTGTTATTGTAAATATTCTGGAGGATGCAAATCATCCTGTTACACAAGCTCATATCAATTCTCAGATTGATATCTTAAATGACGATTATAATGATCTTAATCCTGCAACAGGTGCAGTACCAAATGAATTTAACAATGCTGTAGCAAACGTTGATATTACATTCGTATTGGCAGGCGTAAATAGAAAAGCATCTACAAAAACAGCATGGGGAACCAATAACGCAATGAAACTTTCAAGCCAAGGTGGAATTGATGCAACGGATCCTTCTTTCTATTTAAATTTTTGGATTTGTGAAATTGGTGGTGGTATTTTAGGATACGCTCAATTTCCTGGTGGAGCATTAGCAACCGACGGTGTTGTTATCGGAAGTGATTACTTTGGTAGAAACACACTTGGCGGACAATACGGTTACGGCAGAACTGCTACACATGAAGTGGGTCACTGGTTAAACTTACGTCACATTTGGGGTGATGGCGGCTGCAGACAAGATGACTTTGTAACTGATACTCCTGGTTCTGACGGAGCAAACTACGGATGTCCTTCTTACCCAACTGTACATTGCAAATCAAACGACATGACCATGAATTACATGGACTATGTAGACGATCAGTGCATGTATATGTTTACCAATGGACAGAATGACAGAATCAGATCTATTTTCGCAGCAGGTGGAGAAAGAGAAAGCTTTGTTCAATAATCAATTACTACAATATTAAAATTCATTTAAAGACGCCTCGAAAAGGCGTCTTTTATATTATAAAATAAAGCAAACTACCTCACATTTGTAATATGAATCTATAACGTTCACAATTTCTAAACCTAAGCTCGTCTGAGTCTGCGAGGAGTTATTTTACGAAAAAGCATTCTGTAATTTGGCTTTTTATTGCGCTGAACTACAATAAGAACAGAAGTTAATATCATGAAAATAGCCAAGGTACTTTTTAAATCCATAATATCGTTGAACACAAACACTCCTACCATAACCCCGGTAAGAGGTTCAAGAGTTGACAGAAGAGATGCATTCCCAGGGCCGGTATATTTCATGCCCATGTAAAACAACACAACCGACAAAAAAGTAGACCAAAAACTGAGGTTTACGATATAAAATAAGGCCATAGCACTAGGATTCGTATTAATACCATCTGTCAACAAGCATTTGCCAAAGAACATAAGTGCCGTGATGCCAAAAATCCAAAAAGCAACACTATAAGGCGAAATTTTCCGTAATTCGGGATTGGCCATACACAAAATGTAGATCGCGTAAAATAAACCCGACACCAAAGCCCATAAAACACCTGTTGTATTAATTGCTACACCGCTGCCCACCGATAAGAGAGCAATGCCAATGATGGATAAAAGCAGAGCACTTATTTTTTTAACCGTAAATTTCTCTTTGTAGATGATGCTTGCAAAAACAATGGTAATAATCGGGTACACAAAATGAAGTGTGCTCGCCAATCCTGAAGAAATGTACTGATAGGATAAAAAAAGTGTGTAAGTAGTCATCATGGTTCCTACTACTGAAAGAATCAGCAATAGAAAAAATTGTTTTTTATTGATTCGAAGACTAATATTTTTATAAATGCAAAACAAACCAATAAGAACAAACGCAAAGCTAAATCGATACAACAACAGGTTACTAACATCAAAACCTTCGGCATAGGTTTTAATGGCAAAAAAAGGCAACAGCCCAAAAAATATAGCTGATAAAAGAACCATAATAGTTCCTTTTGCTTGTACTCCAATCATTTGTTTTGATTCAATTTACTTTGATGCAATGTTAATAAATCCTTTGATACGAAACAGGAGACGCAACCCTTATTTATCAATAAGGGTTGAATTTGTTTTCCGAAGTCCAACACGAGACCTGCAGCTTGCAAACTTAGGAGCAAAAGCACGATCTATTTCATGATCCCTCTTTGGTTAAGGGCATTCTGATATCGGCGTGCGTTTTGATTGTGTTCGCGCAAAGAATTGGCAAATACGTGATATCCGTTAAATTCGGGACTGGCACAAAAGTAGTAGTATTTGTGATTTTCGTAGTTTAGAACGGCTTCGATACCTGAAATAGATGCCTGACGAATTGGGCCTGGCGGTAATCCACGATATTTATAGGTATTGTATGGCGAATCGATTGTTTTGTGTATGTTAAGAACCCTGCGGATGGTGAAATCGCCCAATGCAAACTTTAAAGTTGGGTCAGCATCTAATTTAATTTTATGGTTTAGGCGATTCATGTAAACGCCGGCAACACGTTTTTTTTCATCGCTCTTAATGGTTTCCTCATCGACAATTGATGCCAAGGTGCTAATCTCGATTGGTGAAAGTCCAATATTTTTAGCTTTTTGCAAGCGCTCATCATTCCAATACTTAACATACTCGTTATGCATTTTATCGATAAACTTTTCGGCATCAATATTCCAGTACACCTGATAGGTGTTGGGGATAAACATCCCTATAATGGTATGAGGTGCAAATCCATATTGTTGCATTTTAGATTCGTCTTTTAACAGCGATAGAATGCTAATTGAATCGGCCTCGATTTGAGCAGCAATTTTGCCTGCAAAATCTTCCAGGGTGCGAGTGTTATTAAAGGTAAGATTGAGAGGAGTTTGAATACCCGAGCGCAACAAATCAATTAATTCATTATTACTCATGCCATTTTTAATTTGGTAACGCCCCGGATGAATGTGACTGGCATAATTTTTCTTGTCCATAACCCATTGCAATGTAGAGCTATTTTTAAGCCAGTCTTTTTCTGTTAGAATTCTCAAAACATCAGTCTGATTCGAATGGGTAGGTATGTATAGATAGCTGGTTTCTTCTTCGCCTAAATTAATGTTAGCTGAAAAAATATCCTGATAAAGTTTAAAAAGTACTGTTCCTGCAACAACTAATACTAGCATTACAGCAATCACTATAAACTTCCACTTTTTGGAACGAATGTCTTTCAGACGAAATAAATTGATCATTAGTTTGAATTAAAATAAATACAAGCTTACGCCTGCAAAAATAAAGAAATAATATTTCCCAAATGAACAGACTTCCAAAAATAGAAGAAATTGTGATTATTTAAACGTTTACAATTCGTGAATTAGTATTCCTGTAGTATGATTTAAGAATTAGCCAGATTCCTTGGCTGTAAAAATCAAAAAATCTACCTTTGAATGAATCTCAAAAAAAAAAAGACACACACATGAACATTTCATCGAATTTTGATGGCGGTAAAATTGAAGTTATTGATGCTACCAATCCTCAAAACATACAATTAAGCATACCTAAGGATACGAATTCTGAACATTTTCAATGGTTTTATTTCAGATTGATGGGCGCTATGGAAGAGTCTGTTAAAATGCGAATTACGAATGCCAGTAAAGCATCTTATCCGGAAGGATATGAAGGCTACAATACTGTAGCATCCTACGATCGGGAGAATTGGTTTCGGGTTCCATCGAATTACGATGGTAAAGAGTTGACCATTGAGCATACACCGGTTTACAACTCGGTTTATTACGCTTATTTTGCTCCTTACAGCTACGATCAGCATCTTGACTTGGTTCATCAGGCACAAATGTCGCCCGAATGTGAATTGGTTTCGATTGGAAAAACGGTTGAAGGAAAAGACATTGACATGCTAATTGTTGGTGAAGCAGACGAAGAGAAAAAAAGCATTTGGGTAATTGCCCGTCAGCATCCTGGCGAACCCATGGCCGAATGGTTTATGCAAGGTTTAATTGACCGACTGTTGGATCAGGATGATCCGATTTCGAAAAGTTTGCTAAACAAAGCTGTTTTTTATTTGGTGCCTAATATGAATATTGATGGCAGTATTGCGGGTAATTTGCGTGTAAACACAAAAGGAGTCAATTACAATCGTGAATGGGCAGAACCTTCGATTGAAAACAGTCCTGAGGTTTTTCATGTTCGAAAGCTGATGGACGAATATGGTTGTGATTTAAATTTGGATATCCACGGAGATGAAACTTTGCCTTATAATTTTATTTCAGGCATAGAAGGCATCCCTTCTTTCGATGAAAGATTGAAAATTTTAACAGAAAATTTTATTAACTCATGGATTGCTACCTGCCCTGATTTTCAGGACATTCACAGTTACCCAAAGAACGAACCTAAAACAGGAAATTTAGCAATTTGTTCAAAACACATTGGAGAAAGATATAAATGTTTATCTTTGACAATTGAAATGCCATTCAAGGATAATAATGATTTACCAGACCCTGAATATGGTTGGTCTCCCGAAAGGAGTATTTTATTTGGAGAATCAGTTCTTCAGCCAATCTATCAAGTGGTGAATCACCTAAGATAATTAAAAGCATATACTACTAAGTATATTACTCGAAAGGCCCATGCTCAAGCTTCCGTGAACGTGGGTCTTTTTTTTGGGGTAAATTGATTGAGTCCTCGACATAACTTAACGCTACAAAACAGACTCCCTGTTAGACAAAACAGATTCCCTATGCCCCAATGTGAATTCCCGATGCTTAAAAGCGACTCTTTGTCAGAGAAAATGAATTCCCAGACCCCCAAAGTGAATTCCCGATGCTAAAAAGTGACTCTTTGTCAGAGAAAACAGATTCCCGATGCCTCAAAGTGAATTCCGGATGCCCAAAAGTAGATTTTTCGGATAAAAAGCACTTCTTATTTCATTCAGGGCATAAGCTCTTATTCTCCACTTATCGGCGTGAAAGACATTAACTACCTCATGTTTAAAATCGCTAGGAGATTGAACCTGATAAGGAGAAAATAAGAACATTCAACAGTAAAGTATTATAAACCTTAAATAAAAAAGATCTCATTCTCACTCTCAATCCTTAAAACCAGTCTTCAGTCCATGAGATAAATCAAAGCCAATTCCTATAATAATCAGTCTATTCATTTTATAATGATAGGATTGTAAAAATAACAAAACCACTCTAGATTAAATTCTAAAGTGGTTTAATTATTAACAATATTATAACTTAGAATCACTACAAGTGATCCTCCTAAAGATTAACTATTTACTGAACAGCTCTTGCTGCATTTACTCTACCATTTCCGAAGTAAGCATCTTTACCTGGCTGGCCAAGATCATCAGCACTTTGTCGCAACACAGACATTATCTGAGCTGGCGTAGCATCTGTTCCTAATTTTTCAAATGCCAAAGCGGCTACACCTGCAGCATGTGGAGAAGCCATACTTGTTCCGGCTGAAAATCCCCATCCACTACTAATGGTACTAAAAACCATATCGTAATACCACAAGTCTCCAAGGTGATCAAAATCCCCTCCAGGAGCTGCTATATCAATTAAAGATTGTCCGTAATTGGTATAACTGGCTGGCACATCCAAATCGGTTGTTGTATCGTAAGCATAACCATAAGGAGCTGTAGCCGATACGGCCATTAAATGATTCAAACTGGCAGGAATAAACACCAAATTACTGGTATGGTTCGCGTCTAAACCATCATTACCAGCAGCTACTATTACAAGAGTACCTTTCTGATATGCGTAGGTAATTGCTTTTTGAGAAGCATTAATATAAGCTGCAACTTCGTTTGCGCCAACTTTCACAACAGAGCTATCTGGTAATTCTACATAGAACCCATTTCTTGGCAAAGAAGTGCCCAAACTCATGTTAATAACATCGGCCCCATTGTTTGCTGCATAAACCACACCTGCATTAATTCCTGAGAAAGAACCGCTGCCGGTATATTCCGAAAGAACTTTAACGGCAACAATTTCTGCTTTTGGTGCTACTCCAATAACTCCGAAATCTCCACCATTAGTTGAAGCAGGCCCATCAGCCGCTGCAATAATACCGGCAACATGAGTTCCATGATTAAAATAAAAACCAGGACGAACATTATAGCCTTCACCCGGCACAAAAGAAGTTGACAAACTTGTATTCAAATTAGGCGCTAAATCAGGATGTTCAGCATCTATTCCACTATCAAGAATAAATACCTTAACTCCATTACCAGTAAAACCTTGATCCCATGCTCCCGGAGCATCAATAGCATCCATTCCCCACTGATAACCATAGAAGCTCTCATTGGAACCAATGTGCATAGGAACAAACTGTGCCTCGCTGGTCGTTTCAGGCTCCAACCATTGCAATTGAAGATCGGGCAATACATCGGAAACTCCTTTTATCTTTTTTGCTTTTGCAATAAAACCAACTTCATTCGATTCAACCACATACATTCCTATTTCTGAAAGTTTACGATTGATTTTTCCATTGGCTTTACCAATTTCATCCTCCATTTGAGATGAAAAATCATCCGAAAAGATAAGATATCCGCTAGCCTTATAGGTTGGAATTTGTGTTGCTGACAACTTTTTAGTCTTAACATTGTTTACTGATTCTTGACTTTGGAGGTCTAAATCCTCTTCAATAAACTGATTCGTACAGGCACTTAAGAACAGCCCTGCAATTAAAAAAACGATAATTTTTTTCATAGTAGTTATTAGTTTAAAGTGTTAGAACTATTAAATTTAAACCATAAAAACACTAATGTCAACACTAAAACACACCCATATTTTAATTATTTTATAAGAGATGAGTTCATACCTTTCTCAATCAAATAATGGCATTAAAATTGCGTTTCCCATTCTAACAAACTTACTTTACAGCTTGAAACAAACACATGAGCACTCCTTTTAGATATCAGTTTATAATAGCGACACTCTTTTCTCTTCTCCATTTTGTAGCTTACACTCAAACTAAAGTCGATGAAATTATTTCTACATACCCGGCAAAACTTAACTCTTACGAGGAATTAGCGGATAAAATAAAGACTGATTTCACCACAGATGAAGATAGAGCCAGAGCTGCCTTTGCATGGATTGCCATGAATGTTGAGTACAAAACAAAAGGAGTAAACAAGATTCAAAAAATTCGCTTTACGTATACTTCGGAAGAAGATTTACAAGCACAAAAAGATCAATTCAGAAAAGATTTGGCCTTGGAAACAATTAAAAGCCGAAAGGCTTTGTGTGAAGGATACGCTACTCTTTATCAGGAAATTTGCGGTTTACTAAATCTTGAATGTGTACTGATTCCGGGCACAGCGAAACGATTTATTTCCGAGATTGGCAAGTCTAATCTGCCTTCGAACCATGCATGGAATGCGGTGAAAATAAATGGAAGATGGCAATTGGTAGATATTACCTGGGCTGCCGGCTCTGTCGACTTCGCAAAAATGGAATTCCTTAAACAATATACTCCTGCTTATTTCGACAGCGACCCTAAAGAATTTGCAATGAAGCATTATCCGGATAATCAGGAATGGTTGCTTTTAGACAGTCCCTTTACCAGAGAAGAATTCAGCCTTCAGCCTGCCATTTTTAATGAATTCATTGGTAAAGGATACAAAATAATTAGTCCGCAAAATGGTTCTCTTTCTATCCGGAAAGGAAATGAGATTGACTTTTCGATTGAAAATGTTCCAAGTGTCATTTCGATTGCTTATCACTTTAAAAGTGAAAAATATGGACAACTCGTAAAACCAATTCAAAAGAAAAACAGAATTAGCTTTTTGGTACCAACCAATTCGACAGGTAATGATGAGTTGATCATTTACTTCGACAACGAGCCTGTTCTGGGGTACAAAGTAAGTGTAAGGTGAAATAAAGGTAAAAGTTTAAAGCTGCAAATCACAAGTAAAAAAAAAAAGCCTCCTCATAATTGAAAAAGCTTCTTATAATCCAAATAATATATAGACGCTGACAGGTTAAAAAAAAGCTGTCAGATCATGTTTAATTTTCGTCTCTGAAAAACAATTTGTAATAGCTCAAATCACGAGCAGCATCGTATCCTTTTTCGATGAATTTTCGCTGTCCGTGAATGTAAACATGAAAGTTTTTATCCAATTTCAGAATGTGCTTAAAGTGTTTTTGCTCTCCTTTTACAGCATCATTATTGATCGTAAATTCAGGACTTACAACAGTTCCCTGTTCGTTCTGATAATAGGTCTTGTATTCATCAAAAGCGGTAGCAACCTCAGGCTGTTCTATCACTTCCTTTTTGAATAATTCCTCGTTGAACAGCTTTTTATCCTTAAAAAAGTTGATTGATTTGTTCATTAAATCGATCTGGTCGGCCTTTGCAACCTCATTCTCGTCGTTGTACACATCACCAATAAAACCTTTACACATATCCAAATAGTTTTGGGTATGATAGAAATTATCTTCACGAAGTTTCAAATTCAAAAAATCCTCTTTCCAGTACAAAGCCTCTTTGCTCGAATTGGTTTTATCCACAATGCAAACTTTAAAACCTTTATCCTTTTCAGAGTTAAAAATCAGGCAACCTTTATCCAATTTCTTGATATTGATTCCATTCTCGCAACCCAATTCAAAATTCTCCTGTTTCTGATACACCTTTAAAAAAGTATCTTTATTTTCTGATTTAAAAATTCCAAGAGCATCACACACTTCCCCATCAACAACACAATTAGAGAAACCAACCAAATAAAACTCCCCGCCTTTTATGTTCGGATGGTTCGATTTTTCGTACAAATGAACAGCGATATTGGTCGATTGATCGTAAAAGGAAACATTCTCCTCGAAATACTCCGAAGCATAGCAGAAAACTTCATTCATATTCAAATCTGTCTCATGCTGAAAATTATAGAATTCCTCTTTATTAAAGGCTGTCAGAAAGTACTTTAACAGGATACTCTTCACATCATCATCTTCCAATTGAATTTCTGATTTAGAAAGTTTCAAATCTTCATCGTGATGTTTATTTCCTACATTGTGAACCACAATACGGTCCAGATTTATATCTTCGAAATTGAACATGATTTTCTTTTTTTAATCTAGCGACAAAGATACAGACTTTAGTTAAAATATTTTCTCCTTTTGAACTTATCATTTACAATTAGTAGATTTATCGAAACAACCTATTTTAATATGTACAGACACACAATTTTAGCAACAACAGTTTTACTTTTTTCATTCATTAGTATGAAGGCACAACAAGTTGAGAAACAATCGAAATTGGGAGTTCACTATTGGGAATACGTACCTAGTGAAAAACAATCAGCAGAAAAACTTCCTTTACTGATTTTCCTGCACGGAATGGGAGAACGCGGCAATGACCTAAACTTGGTGAAATTTCATGGTCCTCCTTCTTTTTTAGATAATAAGAAAGACTTTCCATTTATTTGCATCTCCCCACAATGCCCGGATTCAGTCTATTGGAATGAAGACTTACTTCTTCCCTTTTATGATGAAATAATTAGTAAATATCCGGTTGATAAAAATAGAATCTACATCACTGGTTTGAGTATGGGTGGCTTTGGAACTTGGGCATCAGTTATTGCCAAACCAAATCTTTTTGCTGCGGCTGTTCCTATTTGTGGCGGTGGAGATCCAAGTAAATTGGAATCCATTAAATCAATTCCAATTTGGGTTTTTCATGGAGCAAAAGATGATGTTGTTCCACTTACCCGTTCACAAGAAATGGTTGATGGATTAAAAAAATTGGGAAGCAATGTGAAATTCACGATTTATCCTGAGACTACTCACAATTCGTGGACCGAAACTTATAATAATCCTGAATTATACGATTGGCTTTTGCAACAAAAAAAGAAGTGATTTTCCAAGATAAAAAAGAGGCTGAATCTTACTGATTTAGCCTCTTTTAGTATAATAATTCAATTCGTATATATCCTTTTATTTATAGAATTCCCTAAGTCAAAAAAACTATTTCTTTCTTCTCTTTTGCTTTAGGTACAATATATATCCGGTTATCAATATCCATAAAATACTGATTCCGGCCAATGGGATAAAAAGAATATAGAACTTGCCAAAAATATACTGGTAAATTCTTCCGGTATGAATTTCCAGACACAAATTCCAAAGTGAAATTGGTGATTGCTGAATATTTTCAGGCATCGGAGCAAAACCGGTAGCATCACTTAAATTTCCTGCACCTAAATTGTAATCAAACAAAATTTCTTTTCCCTCTGCATCTTTAATGTATCCCGCAATAGGGTGAGCTGATATAGGAGGTCCCATAGTTTTCACAGGAACATGAGGTTTTTTTGTTATATAATTGAAAACCATCCCTTTTTCAGGAATCCAATGAAAAATACCACTAAACGAACCAACAATATAACTCCCTTTATTCGTCTTCTCGAAAACATTCACACCCATTACCGAAATTGGAGGCTGCACAGCAAAGGCTTTCGGGGCCGAAGTAAAATCATCATCAGAATAATATACACGCTCATTGGTTGCCAGAAGAATTCGATCCAATTCTTCATCGTACATGATTCTACGCAGCTGATCGAACCATGGATTGGGATTATCCAAATGTGTAAATGGAATTTTAGGTACTCGATTCGAGACTATTGCAATTAACAAAGGCGGACGTAAAAACATCCCTGTTAGAGTCGTTAGCACAAGAAAAACAATTAACCAATTCCCAAAATGATTATGCCATTTCAGATTAAACTCTAAGAAATTTACCTTCCTCTTAACATCCAGCCCTTTCTTTTTAAGTTTTTTAATCCAATCCGGATAAATAAAATAGACTAAGCCACTTATGCAAAGAAACACAAACACCAAGCCTATAAAATCGACAAACAACTGCCCAAACAAACCAAAAGCCTCTCCACTGTGAACTTCCCACAATGTTTTAAACAAACCAATTTTATTATCAAAACTTTCCGAAGGCAAAAGCTCTACAGTTTCAAAACCTTCATTTGTCTTTTTCAACAAATTCGATCGGGTTAGAACAAACAATTTGCCTTTAATCTCAACCAAATCAACAATCCTCTCTTCGGCTGCCGGCAAGCTTACCGCTTCCCAATTTTCAGTAGCTGTATTTTGATGAAAGAGCCCCAATAATGTTCCTGCATAAAGCTCCCCAGAACTGGTTTTAATCAATTTATCTACCTTCCGATTGTCAACTCCAGATTTAAAGCCAGAATTAAAATCCCGAAAGGTTTTGAAATTATCTGTAGTCTCCCAGACACCGATATTGCCGTAAATTAATGCTGTATCTCCTTGAATTGTGACAGCCGATTTAACTGCAGCCTTATTCCAATTGGAGTACTGATACTCACGTCCCAAATATTGCCGATCTACATCAACAGATGAAAACAGGACTCGGTGATTCATTACAATACCCGATATTGAGAATAGTAAAATAAAAATGATCATTGCTAAAGAAGGCCATTTATGGTACTCCTTTAAGAATTTCATTGTTTTAGCTCGATCCATAACTGCATATAACATTACACAAATTGTTCCCAAAATGGCAACAAAACCACACAGAAAAACTGCCTAATGTAGAGTTTAAATCATCCACATTAGGCAGTTAATCACCCTAACAAACTATAATAAAACAAACTCTAAAAAAACATTCCATTTACAAATCACTTCAATCCTTCTCCACACATGAAACGCCTTTCTAAATCTCAATTTGCAATCTTAGTTTAAAAACATTTTCATGTCTTCGTCAACCGTTCCAATTCCTGCAATTCCGAAAGTATCAATTAACACTTTAGCTACATTTGGAGAAAGGAAAGCTGGCAATGTTGGTCCTAGGTGAATGTTCTTAACACCTAAAGAAAGAAGAGCTAACAATACAATAACTGCTTTTTGCTCGTACCATGCAATATTGTATGCAATTGGTAAATCATTGATATCGTTTAATTCAAATACCTCTTTCAATTTCAATGCAATAACAGCTAATGAATAGGAATCGTTACACTGACCTGCATCCAATACTCTTGGAATTCCACCAATATCGCCCAACGCTAATTTGTTGTAACGATACTTTGCACAACCAGCAGTTAGAATTACTGTATCTTTTGGTAAAGCAGCTGCAAATTCAGTATAGTAATCACGACCTTTCATACGACCATCGCAACCTGCCATCACAAAGAACTTACGAATAGCTCCTGATTTTACAGCATCAACAACTTTATCTGCCAATTGCATCACCTGGTTGTGAGCAAAACCACCTACAATGGTTCCGTTTTCAATCTCTGTTGGAGAAGCACAAGTTTTTGCCAACTCAACTATTTCAGAGAAATCTTTCTTACCATTTTCGTCTGCAGTAATGTGCTTAAATCCTGGGAAACCAGATGCTCCAGTAGTATATACTTTATCTTGGTATGTAGATGTTGCTTTAGGAGGAACAATACAGTTGGTTGTGAACAAGATAGGTCCGTTAAATGTTTCGAACTCTTCGTTTTGCTTCCACCATGCATTTCCATAGTTACCTACAAAATGCTTATATTTTTTGAATGCTGGATAGTAGTTGGCAGGCAACATCTCAGAGTGAGTGTAAACATCAACACCAGTTCCTTCAGTTTGCTTTAATAACTCTTCCATATCCTTCAAATCGTGACCTGAAATTAAGATACCTGGCTTGTTGCTTACTCCGATATTAACTTCTGTAATTTCAGGATTTCCATAAGCAGTTGTGTTTGCCTCGTCAAGAGTTGCCATAGCAGTTACACCATTAGCACCACACTCCATAACTAAAGCAACCAATTGGTCAACTGATAGTGTATCATCAGTAGTTGATTGCAAAGCTTTCTGCATAAATGCATACATTTCAGCTTTCTCAAGACCTAAATTGTAAGCGTGCTCAACGTAAGCCGCAAATCCTTTCAATCCGTAAATCAATAATTCTCTTAACGAACGAACATCTTCGTTTTCGGTAGACAAAACCCCAATAACACGGGCTTTTGCATCAAAATCATTCTCTTTATCAGCAAACCATGTTGCAGAATGGTGAAGATTTTCAAAAGTAACACCAGCCGCTTCCGCTTGATTTTTGATCTCTTCACGCAGCTTAAGACCTTCGCGAATAGCTGCAACAAATTTTACTTTATCAAAGTTGGCGTTAGTAATAGTCATGAACAATCCTGTCATAATAAAGTTATTTACCTTATCGTTCTCAACACCAGCTTCACGAGCTTTAGTACTGAAAACTGAAATACCTTTCATCACGTACATCAGTAAATCCTGAATGTTTGCAACCTCATCGGTTTTTCCGCAAACACCTTTAACTGTACATCCAGTTCCTTTTGCTGCCTCTTGGCACTGATAACAAAACATAGCCATAATTTTATCTTTTAGTATTGTTAATATTTGATTATTCAAGTTACAATATTATGAAAGATCAAACTAAAAAAGATTCCTCCTTTGGGAATCCATCTTACTCTTTGAACACTACAAAGATGTGGAAGGATAAGTGCAAAAAGTGTAACGGATGTTACAAACATGAAAATAATTAAGATTTTTTTATCTTTTTCTCTCATTTGAGATTTTAGTCAAAAAAAAATCCCAATCTAAATCGATTGGGATCCTATTATATATCAGTTAATTAATTCAAATCTTTACAGTTTCGTTTAAGTTCTTCCTTCAGTTCACACTTGCATTCGATATAACTCGCCAACTGTTTGTCAGATAAAACATCTCTCATCTCAACTTCCTTACGTTTTAAACTATCACGAACCGCTTGCATACAAGGAAACCCATCTTTTTCTAGAGTTAACTTCTCTATTTCATTTTCGTATTTCAAATTTAAAACCTCAACCTTAGAAATCTGATCTGCAGATAAATCTAACTTCTTCTCCATCCAGGATGTAATTAGATTTGCTCTTTTTGTAACCGCAGAATTATTTCGAGCACTCACAGTAAGACTAATCATCACAAATAGTAGAACTAAACTTCTAGCTACAATCTTCATATACCGATTTTTAATTTTTACTTCAATCAAACAGTCATAATAACGTCTAAGTAAATAAAAAGTTGTTACAACAATGGAAATTTAAAGATTTTTAACGAAATATCCAAGCAGAATGCAATTTAACATACTGTTATACAGACACTATATCATTTCTAATCGAATCTTTAATTAACAAAAAAACAGAGCCATTAATTTAAATTTATTTAATACTTTAGGCGTCCTTTTCTAATTAATCCAATGTAATTTTGCAAAGACAAAAACAAAAGAAATAAGATAGGTTAAAATTGAAAATTAAAACCATGAAAACTATAGATATATTCCCAACCACTAAAGCATTTATTTTTGATTTAGATGGAACTTTGGCTGACACCATGCCTTTGCACTATGCAGCTTGGGTGAAAACAGCCAAAATAATGAATTTAGATTTTAGTCTCGATTTTTTAAAGAGCTGTGCAGGAATGCCATCATCTAAAATTATCGATTTGCTGAACGAGAAAAACAACCAGACGATTGATCCACAAAAATTCTCTGATATGAAAGAAGAATTTTTCGCAAAGGAGATGCACAAAATCAAAGAAATTTCTGCAGTTACCGATTTGGTATACAAATACCATGGCAAAATACCAATGGCAGTAGGAACGGGCGGAAAACGCAACATTGCGGCTGAAACATTACAAATTTTAGGTTTAGACAAGTACATTCCTATTCTGGTAAGTGCCGATGATGTAGAAAATCACAAACCAGAACCAGATACATTTTTAAAATGTGCTCAACTAATGGGGATTGCTCCTGAAAATTGTCAAGTATTCGAAGATGCAATATTGGGATTTAAAGCGGCGGAGGCTGCTGGCATGAAAGTAACCGATGTTACTCCTTTTTATTAGAATCAATTAAAACCATTACATGTTTAAGAAATTACTGTTCTTTATTATGGTTGCTCTCGTTGCCTTTTCTTGTTCTCAGGAAAAAAAAGAGTACACAATTGCTTTTTATAATGTTGAAAATTTATTTGACACGATTAACGATCCAAATACTTGGGATGACGATTTTACTCCTGAAGGAAAATTAGAATACACAACAGAGCGCTATCAGAATAAATTGGTAAATCTTTCTAGTGTTTTGTCTTCGATCGACAAAAATAGTTTCCCTGCAATTATTGGTCTTTGCGAAATTGAAAATCGCTCTGTAATAGATGCTCTAATTGATCAAGACAAATTGAAAGATGCTGATTACGGAATTGCTCATGCCGAAAGTCCGGATGCAAGAGGTATTGATTGTGCTTTATTGTATAAAAAAAGTGAATTCAAATACTTAAATCATGATATCATTGGAATTCATTTCCCAAATGAACCTGACTTCAAAACCCGTGACATTCTACATGTTCAGGGGATTTTAGGATCTACAGACACTTTGGATATATTTGTTAATCATTGGCCATCGAGGATTGGCGGAATGGAAAAATCGGAAAAGAACCGTGTATTTGTAGCGGAACAATTAAAATTGGCTGTTAATAAATTACAAGAAAAAAATTCCAAAGCCAAAATTATTATCATGGGTGATTTTAACGATGAACCCAACAATAAATCTGCAGAAGAAGTTCTTACTGCAACAAACAATAAGGACACATCAAATCCTAAGGCTCTATATAATCTAATGTACGATTTAAAGCTTGAAGGCAAAGGCACTTATAATTACAAGGGGAATTGGGATATGCTCGACAATCTAATTGTTTCCAATAGCCTTATTAGTAATACAGATGGCATTCATACAAACCACCAAGCGGGAAGAATCTTTACCGAAGAATGGATTTGTTACAAAAACCAGGAAGGATTATCTCTTCCCAGCCGATCTTATGCTGGACCAAGATACTTTGGCGGCTACAGCGATCATTTTCCAGTTTACTTTCAGTTAAGTCATTAAAAAAAACAATTCCATAAAAAAACAGCTGATCACCAACCTGGTAATCAGCTGTTTTTCTTTCTAGAAACTCTTAATCCGATAGATTTTTACGATAAAACTATCATGCTTCGTATTGTTTCTATAATTTAGCAATTCAGTCAAAGAACCATTCAAAAGTGTTGCATGAAATTTAAAATTGAATCGATATTTAAACCAACAGGAGATCAACCAAATGCCATTGAAGAATTATGCAAAGGCTTAAATGATGGTGCTCCTTTTCAAACTCTGCTTGGAGTTACAGGTTCTGGTAAAACATTTACCATTGCCAATGTAATTGAGCAGGTACAGCGACCAACCTTGGTTTTAAGCCACAATAAAACTCTTGCTGCACAATTATATGGCGAATTCAAGACATTCTTCCCCGACAATGCTGTTGAATATTTCGTTTCCTACTACGATTATTATCAGCCGGAAGCCTATTTACCAATAACTGGCACTTATATCGAAAAAGATTTATCCATTAATGATGAAATTGAAAAACTCCGGCTTAGTGCTTCATCTGCTCTTCTATCCGGAAGAAAAGATGTGATTGTCGTTTCATCGGTTTCCTGTATTTATGGTATTGGAAATCCGGAAGATTTTCATGCCAATGTTACCGAAATTAAAAAAGGGCAATTAATTTCACGTAACAAACTTCTTCACTCCTTTGTTGATGCCTTGTATTCGAGAAATGAAATAGAGTTTAACCGTGGAAATTTCAGGGTGAAAGGAGATACAATTGACATCTATCCAGCTTACGCTGATTTTGCTTATCGTATTATTTTTTGGGACGATGAGATTGAAGAAATATACTCTTTCGACCCTTTGAACGGATCAAAATTAGATACCTACGACAGGATAACAATCTATCCGGCAAATATATTTGTAACCAGTAAAGACAGAGTACAGCAAGCCATTCATCAAATTCAGGATGATATGGTAGCACAAGTTGCCTTCTTGAAAAACATAGGAAAACACCTGGAAGCCAAAAGATTGGAAGAAAAGGTGAATTTTGATTTAGAAATGATCAGGGAATTAGGACATTGTTCTGGAATCGAAAATTACTCGCGATACTTCGATGGAAGAGAGGCTGGCACTCGCCCCTTCTGCCTAATGGATTACTTTCCTGACGATTTTCTTGTTGTGGTTGACGAAAGTCACGTTACCCTTTCGCAGGTTCGTGCCATGTATGGTGGTGATCACTCCCGAAAAATCAATTTGGTTGAATACGGATTTCGTCTGCCTTCGGCACTCGATAACCGTCCCTTAAAATTTGAAGAATTTGAGCAAATTGCAAAACAAACAATCTACGTAAGTGCAACACCTTCCGATTATGAATTGGAGAAATGTGAAGGGGTTGTTGTAGAGCAAGTTATTAGACCAACAGGCCTACTTGATCCTCAGATCATGATTCGTCCCAGCCTGAATCAAATAGATGATTTAATTGCTGAAATTCATCAGCGAGCTGAAATTAACGAGAGAGTATTGGTAACTACACTTACCAAAAGAATGGCGGAAGAATTATCGGAGTATTTCACCAACTTAAATATTCGTTGTCGATACATTCATTCCGATGTTACAACTTTGGATCGTGTGAAAATCTTGGAAGATTTAAGAAATGGTGTTTTCGATGTTCTAATTGGAGTTAACCTTTTACGTGAAGGATTAGATCTTCCGGAGGTATCATTAGTTGCAATTTTAGATGCAGACAAGGAAGGATTTTTGCGATCGGCAAGATCACTAACACAGACCTCGGGTAGAGCTGCCCGTAATATTAACGGAAAAGTAATCATGTATGCTGATAAGATTACCCGATCGATGCAGGAAACCATAGATGCCACTGATCATAGAAGAGAAAAACAATTGGCCTACAATATTAAAAACGGCATTACTCCAACACAAATT
>JAQBBZ010000144.1:0-4869 GCA_032125735.1 Labilibaculum sp. | reverse complement strand
ATGAAAAAAAAATGAAAAAAAAGACATTTTCTCTTTATTTAATGAGATATTGTAATCCTCAGTAATCCAAATGTTTAAAGGAACTTAAAATGAGTGGTAATGAGGTTTAAAATTCATTTTCGATCACCATGGTCAAAATGTCTTTTAAATCTTTATTCATTGCGGCAACTTGTTTCGGAATAAAACTATTTGCTGTCATTCCAGGAACAGTATTGGCTTCTAAAATAAAAATCTCATCTTTTCGAATCATGTAATCAACCCGAGCAATTCCTTTGCATTTTAATGCATCGTAAATTTCAGAAGATAAATTCTGAAGTTGAAGGGTTAAATCTTCAGAGATTCTTGCTGGAGTAATTTCTTCTGCCATTGTTGGATCATACTTGGCTTCGTAATCAAAAAATTCATTTTTAGGCAATATTTCCGTTATCGGGAAAATGAGACATTCCTTTTTTGTTTTAACGAGTCCGCAAGTAAATTCAAGACCATCTATGAATTCTTCAATAATTACCTCTTTTCCTTCTTTAAATGCTTTTTCAATTGCATCACAAAGCTCGGTCACCTTTTTAACTTTCGAAATACCAAAACTAGATCCATCTGCATTTGGTTTCACAAAGCAAGGCATACCTAGTTTTTCTTCAATTGCTTTAGCCGAATAGCTTTGCCCTAGTTTCAATAGAATAGATTTGGCTACAGTATGTCCCAACGATTTTAGATATGTATTGCAAGCATGTTTGTTAAAACTAAGTGCACTGCTAAAAACATCACAAGTTGAGTGAGGAATATTTAGTAGGTTTAAATATCCCTGCAAAATTCCATTTTCACCAGGAGTTCCATGAATTCCAATGTACGCGAAATCAAATTTCACTTTTTTATCTTCCGTACTAAAACTAAAATCGTTTCGATCGACTGGGTAATATCGATCTTCGATTTTAACATTCCAATCGGTTCCCTTTAAGAGGACTAAAAAGGGAGTGTAATTCTTGGTATCTAAATTTGAGAAAATATGATTTGCAGTTTGAAGAGAGATCTCAAATTCAGCAGAATCTCCTCCGGCAATTACAGCGATTATTCTTTTCATTGGGCCTATGTCGTTTTATTCTTCGTCTTCTAATTCTATGGGTCTG
This sequence comes from Labilibaculum sp., assembly GCA_032125735.1. GTDB lineage: Bacteria > Bacteroidota > Bacteroidia > Bacteroidales > Marinifilaceae > Labilibaculum. The sequence goes on along the minus strand of JAQBBZ010000144.1, from coordinate 3,745 downwards.
TTAGATGTATAATCTCTCCATTTTTGGATTAAAGTAGCCATGTCTTCAGGAATTTCTGAATCGAAGGAAATGTATTCTCCAGTTGCAGGATGAATAAAGCCTAATGATTTAGCATGTAAGGCTTGTCTTGGGCAAATTTTAAAGCAGTTCTGTACAAACTGTTTGTATTTGGTAAAGGTGGTTCCTTTTCTGATCTCATCTCCGCCATATTCAGCATCGTTGAACAGAGGATGACCAATGCTCTTGAAATGGACGCGGATTTGATGAGTTCTTCCGGTTTCTAAAATACATTCAACTAAATTTACGTAGCCAAGTCTCTCAAGAACCTTATAATGGGTTACAGCATGTTTTCCAAATTCTCCATCAGGAAAAACGGCCATCACTTTTCTATTCTTTAGATTTCTTCCAACGTGACCGGTTATTGTACCTTCGTCGTCGTCAAGATTTCCCCATACTAATGCGCGATATTTACGATCACTGGTTTTATTGAAAAACTGCAATCCTAACTTGGTCTTAGCTTCCTCTGTTTTTGCTACAACTAATATCCCTGATGTGTTTTTATCAATACGATGGACCAATCCCGGACGAGGATCGTTAGACTTAAATAAAGGTGAATTTTGCAAATGAAATGCCAAAGCATTCACCATTGTTCCCGTGTAATGGCCATAGGAAGGATGTACAACCATTCCCGGTTCTTTATTAATGATTAAAAAAGCATCATCTTCATAAACAATATTTATTGGGATATCTTCCGGGATAATTTCAATTTCCCGAGGAGGATAACTCAATACAATAGTGATCACATCCTTTGGCTTAACTTTATAATTACTTTTTACAGGTACATCGTTTACTAAAATATTTCCATTGTCTGCAGCATCTTGAATTTTATTTCTAGATGAGTTTAACATTCTGTCAACCAAAAACTTATCAATCCGAAGTGGATTTTGTCCAGGATCAGCTTCAAAACGAAAATGTTCGAATTGTTCTTGGTTTACATCCAATTCATCGTCAATATTGATATTATCTAAAGGTACTTTTTTAGTCATTTTTTGAATTGTTTTAGTAAAGCAAGTTGCTTAAATGTTTTTCCAAGAGAGAATCTGCCTGTTGAAGCTTTAACGAATCTCTTGTTAGCCAGATATCAATTTTAGTTCCTGGAGGCATCTTTTGATTGTTGTTAAAGGATGGAGATTGCTGCCAGACCTTTGCTTGAATTGAATCAAAATGATTGCTTATGGATTGATCGAATTTTATCCTTCCCACATTCATATTGGATAGAATAATTTTTTCTTCTGCTTGAGAATTTGTTTTCCCAATTAAGTTTGGAGCAATAATTCCATCGTTGTCACCTTTCCCCAATACTAAATCTATGCTAGAGCCTTTGTTAATCAAGCTTCCTGCCTGAATCGTTTCTCCATCGTATTTTAGATCTAGAACCAAGTTGTAGAATTGATTATCAACATATTCTAATCTTCCAATTTTAAAACCATTGGTAACTAGTAATTCATATGCTTGTCGGAATGAATTGTCCACCAAATTAGGAAAGCGAACTTGTTCAGGCTTATTGGCATTAATGGTTAAGAATAAACTTCTCTTCCGTTTTACTATTGCCCCAGCTAATGGTCTTTGATCAAGAACAGTGCCCGGAGTAAATTTTGGGTTGTATAAGGAATCGTAAATGGTGAATATTAAGCGTTCCGATTCAAGTTTGTCTCCAGCTTTTTCAAGACTCATGCCGTACAAGTCAGGAACTTCCAGTTCTTCCCCATGATGAGTATACCACCTTAAATTAATTAGAGTGATCCAAATTAGAATGATTGTAATTAATAGAGCTATTCCAACTTGTATTAGAAATAGTTTGCTCTTGAAGAAATTTTCTGATTTCATCTTCATTGTGGGCTTTAGTATTCTTTATAAACAACTATCTGCAAAAGGAAATAGTACTTAAGTTATTTTCTTTTTGCATTCTACAAAAATAGCAGAGATTTTTTAGATTACAGAAAAAAATGAAGCAAACCAGAACTAAATACTCAATTAGAGGTTTATCCATAAAAAAAGAGCTCCCTCGGAACTCCATCTTCATCAATAATAGAATATTGTCTATTCTACAAAATACAAAAAAGTAAAGAATATAGAATTCTTTACTTTCTGTATATCGTCAACTTAATTAAAATTAAGCCTTGTGTTTGTGCTCACTAGAAACAGTTAGTTTTTTTCTGCCTTTAGCTCTTCTACGAGACAATACTGCTCTACCATTTGCAGAAGACATTCTCTCTCTGAACCCGTGCTTGTTTCTTCTCTTTCTATTTGAAGGTTGAAATGTTCTTTTCATCGCGAAAAATTTTTATCGAATAAAGTTATTATATGCGTTGATTTCGGATTGCAAAAATAGGGTTTTTTTTAATCTATCAAAAAGATCAGCGCATTTATTTTTACTAAAGATCAAGATGGACTACTTTTTTTGTCTCAAAGAACTCCTCCGAGAAATAATCGGAACACTCGTAAAGGCTGATTCTACTTCCATATTCAGCGATTTCATCTTCAAAATCACCACCTTTTAAATAAATGATTCCATTGGGTAAACTATTTTGATCTTTAGCCTTACTATTTTTTTTAACCATGTTCACAAATTTAGGAAATGCAGTAACAGCCCTACTCACAATAAAGTCAAACTTGTCCTTAATTTGCTGAACGTTAACATGCTCAGCTTTCACATTTCCTAAATTTAAGGCCTTAGCGACTTCCGTCACAACTTTTATCTTTTTTCCAATCGAGTCAATGCAATAAAAACTACATTCTGGAAATAAAATTGCAAGTGGAATCCCTGGAAATCCACCACCTGTTCCCACATCCATTATTTTTGTGCCAGGAGTAAATTGAATTACTTTAGCTATTGCTAACGAATGTAAAACGTGATGTTCATATAAAGAATCCATATCTTTTCTGGAGATAACATTAATTTGCTCGTTCCAAAAAGTATATAATTCTTTTAATCTGGAGAATTTTTGTTTCTGTTCTTCAGTTAAATTGGGAAAGTATTTTTCTATGATTTCCATGCCAAATGTAAATTTAAACTTGGCAAATATAGGCTAATTTTTGAAGATGAAGATAGGAAAGCGATTAGGGAAAAGATATTAGTCCCTTTTCTTATCAATCTTCATTTCCGAATCTTTAAGAGTGTTGAAAAGCAACTCTCGTGCTCTAAATAATTGTGCTTTAACAGTTCCAATAGGCAGATTTAGTTCTTGCGCAATTTCCTCGTACGAGAATTCTTCAAAATAGCGAAGTTCAATCAATCTTCGGTAGCGTTCTTTTAAACGACCTACCTCGTTGCGCATTATCTTCGCTTTTTGATCTCTGATAAACTCTTGCTCCGGATTAAGTGTGTTCGATTCCAGAGTAATGCTTCTTTCATTTTCCGAGTCATCTCTTCCATCAATGGAAATTGTGTTTCCTCTCTTCTTTCTTAAAAAGTCAATGCAGTTGTTAGAGGCAATTTTAAATAAACAGGTGCTAAATGCGTATTTTGGAGAATATTGTTTAATATTCCTGAAGGCTTTTCCAAATGCTTCAAAAGTTAAATCTTCTGCATCATTTTTGTTGTTCACCATCTTCAATAGCATGAAATAGATAGCGTCTTTGTATCTTTTAAAAAGCTCTCCATAGGCTTTTTGAGAACCATTAATGGCAGATAAAACAAGCCGGTAATCGTGCTGAGCTTTTTCCGAGAGATTAGGATTTATTT
>JAQBBZ010000143.1:0-8016 GCA_032125735.1 Labilibaculum sp. | reverse complement strand
AGCACCCAATAAACAAAAGCTAAGAGTATTGCTGGACAAAAAACAACGAAAAGGTAAGGTTGTAACTCTAATTGAAGGTTTTGTGGGTACGCCTGATGATTTAAAAGAATTAGGCAAACTATTAAAAAGCAAATGTGGTGGCGGAGGTTCTGCCAAAGATGGAGAAATCTTAATTCAAGGGGATCATCGCGATAAAATCATGGAACTTCTTAAAACTGAAGGTTATCAGGTAAAACGAGTTGGAGGATGATTTTATCGATTTGAGAAATGAAATTTCAGGACTAGACAAATGATCTAAATAAAAAAACCGAAACCCATAATGGATTTCGGTTTTATTTTTTCTTTCCTTTTAGTCCCCTTTAGGGGATTTAGGGGTAATTATCTTATAATTTATCAAACCTATTTCAAAGTTTTCAAGCAATCTGAAATATTTTTTTCTATTCTTGCATTAACACTTTTGGCATCTGCTTTTACAAACTTTTCTCCAATAATTTGCTCGTACAATTCGATGTAACGCTCCGAAATTTGATTCACTTTTTCCTCGGTCATTTCAGGAACCCTTTGTCCGTCCTTACCTTGAAATCCATTCTCCATTAACCATTCGCGAACAAACTCTTTCGAAAGTTGCTTTTGTTGCTCATTATTAGCCAAACGCTCAGCATATCCTTCAGAATAAAAATAACGGGATGAATCTGGCGTATGAATTTCATCAATCAGGTAGATAACACCATCTTTTTTACCAAACTCATATTTTGTATCAACCAAAATCAGGCCTTTTTCGGCAGCAATCTCGGTTCCTCGGGCAAATAAAGCCTGAGTATATTTTTCAAGCATTTCGTAATCTTCTTTAGATACGATGCCTTGTTTTAAAATTTCTTCTCTGGAAATATCTTCATCGTGACCTTCCATAGCCTTAGTCGTTGGCGTAATGATCGGTTTCTCGAATTTTTGATTTTCCTTCATTCCCTCAGGCATTGGCACACCGCAAAGCATACGTTTACCCGCTTTATATTCTCTCCATGCATGACCGGTTAAGTAACCTCTAATTACCATCTCAACCATAAAAGGATCTGCCAAATGACCAATTGTTACCATTGGATCTGGAGTAGCAATTTTCCAGTTTGGAACGATATCAGATGTTGCATCTAAAAAGCGGGCTGCAATTTGATTCAATACCTGACCTTTAAAAGGAATTCCTTCAGGTAATACAACATCAAAAGCTGAAATACGATCAGAAACAACCATAGCAAGAAACTCATCATTAATATTGTAGACGTCTCTTACTTTACCTACGTAAAGATTCTTTTGATTCGGGAAATTAAAATCTGTTTTAACAATTGCTTCGTTCATTGCTCCAAAAATTCTAATAATTTATAAAAATGGTTTATTCGATATGCTATTAGCCATGAGCTAGCAGCCATTAGCTGATTTTCGTTACATTCTGTTACCGAAACAACAATAATGTAAAAATCAGCCTTTAATTAAGTGCGAAGATAGATAAAAGTAAAAATGTAGAAAAGCAGTAACAAGTATTTTATATCTATCTCGACTATCTTTTTACTGATGACAATTCTAGTGATCTTTTTTCTTCCTCCTTTTTTCTTCTCTTTCTTCTTCAATTTCGTAAGCAGCAACGATCTCTTTCACCAATCGGTGACGAATAATATCCGACTTATCGAATTCAACCATCGCAATGCCTTCTATGTCCTTCAAAATTCTAAAAGCCTGAATCAATCCCGAATGTTGTTTTCTGGGTAAATCAATTTGAGTAATATCACCTGTAATCATGAATTTACCACTTGTTCCCATACGCGTTAAAAACATTTTTAACTGTTTGACTGTTGTGTTTTGAGCCTCATCTAAAATTACAAATGCTTCGTTCAAAGTTCTACCGCGCATGTAGGCCAAAGGAGCAATTTGTATGATTTCAGCCTCCAGATAATCTGCCAGTTTGCGCGCAGGTATCATATCCAACAAGGCATCATACAAGGGTTGCAAATAAGGATCAATTTTCTCTTTTAAATCTCCGGGAAGGAAACCCAGATTCTCTCCTGCCTCAACAGCCGGCCTACTCAAGATAATTTTTTTCACTTCAGAACTACGTAATGCTTTAACTGCTAAAGCAATCGCCGTATAGGTTTTCCCTGATCCTGCTGGACCGACAGCAAAAATCATATCGTTCTTTGCTGATTTCTCGACTAACTTTTTCTGGTTGGCCGTACGGGCACGAATAATTTTCCCATAATTTCCAAAGAGAATCACATTTTCAGGATCATCAGGATCCTGAATATCCGGTGTGTTTTCCAAAACAATCCGCTTTATATTAGCAAGTGTAAGAACATTGTATTGATTGTAATGCTGAATCAGCAAATGCACTTTCTTCTCAAATAAACTCAGGGTTTTTTCTTCACCACAGGCAAATATTTCATTGCCTCTCCCAACAATATTCAGTTTTGGAAACAACTCTTTTAAAACTGTTAATTTAGAATTATTAATTCCATAAAATTCGAGAGGGTCAATTACGCCTAAAGATATGCTCTTTTCAATCATATATTCCAATCAATATTCATTACTTTTGAACCTACAAATTAATTATTAATTCTGATTTGTTTAGCTGTACAAAAGAGAAATATGAATAAAATATCTATTAAATAAATTATCTATCTCTTCTAATTTTCACATCCCCTTATATGGCAATAATAAGTTTAACTACCGATTGGCAACACCGCGATTACTACCTTGGGGCACTTAAGGGGCGATTGTTATCGATCTGTCCGGGTGCACAATTGGTCGATTTAAGTCACAATGTAGATAACTACAATATATCTCAGGCATCATTTATTATTAAAAATGCCTTTATTCATTTCCCAAAAGGAAGTATTCATATTATAGGCATTAAATCCGAAGAAACTCCCGAACATTTACACCTTGTTGTAAAATATAAAGATCATTATTTTATTGGAGCCGACAACGGGATTTTCAGTTTGGTAATGAAAGGTGAACCTGAAGAAATAGTTCGGATCGAAAATATTGAAAAGGAGGATAACTTTCTTACTTTTCCTGAACTGAATATATTCGCCAAAGCAGCTTCTCACATCATTAATCACCAGAGCCTTTCGGAACTGGGATCTACTCAAAAAGAATTGTACCGACTGGTTCCTATTCGAGCATTAATTCAGAAAGGAACAATTACCGGACAGGTTATTTACATTGATTCGTACGGCAATTTAATCACAAACATTTCAAAAGAATTGTTCGAATCTGTTCGTCAGGAAAGAGAATTTGAAATTTTGGTACAAAGCAATCATTACCGAATCTCAAAAATTAATCAAAACTATCACGAAACTTCCGAAGGTGATTTCTTGGCACTCTTCAACTCTTCAGGATTAATGGAAATAGCAATAAACAAGGGCAATTTAGCTGAACTATTACAATTAGAGATAAACTCCGATATTAGAATTAAATTCCATGATCATTAGATTTGTAAAGCTGGAAATACTACCGCATCACATTCAGGACTTCAAAAATCTTACGTCTGATGAAAAGAATGACATTATCGCTTTTCCCGGTTGTTCTCATCTTGAGGTTTTACAAGATGTATCTAATCCATCTATATTCTTCACGGTAAGTCATTGGCGGTCGGAGGACGATTTAAATCATTACCGGATTTCAGATTTTTTTCAGGGAAACTGGAAAAAGGTAAAACAATGGTTTTCGGCAAAACCCGAGGCCTGGAGCTTATGCAATCACCACAGAGACTAAGCACTGCTCCTATTTATAAATCTTTGTGGTGCTTCGTGATATCCCTTTGTGTACTTTGTGCTTAAATTTATGATATCAAAAACAACTACCGAGAACGCAGAATAACACAGAGAAAAAATAAATTCTTCGTGTTTTTTCGTGAATCAACTTTGTGTTCTGCGTGATATCCCTTTGTGTACTTTGTGGTTAATTTTTCAAACAAACCTCGCTCCCAATCAAATTCCTTTCCTTTATGCTTAATTGTACTGTTGCTTTCTCCATTTATAGGTAGTTGAGCTTTATTTCCCTTATCTTTGTCGACGGAAACAAATCCGCAATAATAATCAGAACAAAAATATATGTCGTTTGCATCTTTAGGATTATCTTCATCTTTACTAAAAGCTCTGGCCGATCAAAATTACACCGAAGCCTATCCAATTCAAAAAGAGGCTATTCCAGCCATTCTTAAGAAAAAAGATGTATTGGGTATTGCCAAAACAGGATCAGGAAAAACAGCCAGCTACGTTCTGCCTATTCTAACCAACCTTCAGGGAGGAAGCATTTCTAAAAACAGATACATTAAGACATTGGTATTGGTGCCAACCCGTGAATTGGCCATGCAGGTTTTAGAGGTCTTTCAACAGTTTTCAAATGCGCTTTCCGATCCAATTAAGTGCTTAGCCGTTCACGGTGGAGTTTCTATTAATCCGCAAATGATGGCTATGAACAATGTAGATGTTTTGGTTGCCACACCTGGTCGATTACTGGAATTGGTCGATTCGAATGCAGTTCACCTAACGGAAATTGAAGCATTGGTGTTGGATGAAGCAGATAAAATGCTGAATCTGGGATTTAAAGATGAGATGAACCGCATATTTGCCTTGTTACCTAAAAAGCGTCAGAATCTTTTGTTTTCGGCAACACTTAGTAAGGATGTTAACGATGTGAATCAGGTTCTACTGAACGACCCAATCGTCATAAAAATTGAATCGGAAGAAGATACGCTTGATTTGATCGATCAGATCGCCTATTCTGTTTCAGAAGAGGATAAAGGGCCACTTCTTCGATATCTAATTAAGCGCAACGAAATCGAACAAGTGCTTGTTTTTGTTTCTTCGGCACACAAAGCTGATGCCGTTGCCTACAAACTAAGTAAAAATGGAATTCAGGCAACCAGCACACACAGCAAGAAAAGTCAGGGAGCCAGAACTGAAAATCTACGAAAATTTAAATCAGGGGTGTTGCGTGTTTTGGTTACTACCGATTTATTAACCAGAGGTATTGATATCGAATTTTTGCCTTATGTGGTGAACTACGATTTGCCACGATCACCTAAGGATTACATTCATAGAATTGGTAGAACAGGTCGTGCAGACGAACCAGGAGAAGCCATTTCGTTTGTAACAGAAGAGGATGAGCATCACTTTAACGTGATTCAGAAAAAAATGAAAATAAGGCTAAAGCTTATTCAAAGTAAGGACCTTGATCTAAAAAATATCAAATAGAAACTTTCCCTGGTAAAGACAAATATCCCAACTATCAAATTATAAAATGCAATCCCGTGAAAGACCTACTTCTGGTAACTCCACCTTTTACTCAATTAAATACTCCTTATCCGGCAACAGCCTATTTAAAAGGATTTTTGAATGGGAAAAATATCTCCTCTTATCAAATGGATTTGGGAATTGAAGTTATTCTGGAACTTTTTTCCAAAGAAGGTTTATCAGAACTTTTCGATATTGCTTTTCGGCAAGATCAGATTGTTTCGGAGAATGCCCAAAGAATATATGCCCTTCGGGAGCATTATTTATTGGCAATAAACGATGTAGTTTCTTTTCTGCAGGGAAAAAATCAAACTCTGGCCCGACAAATTTGCAGTGATAATTTTCTTCCCGAAGCCTCCCGATTTGAACAAGTGGAAGATTTGGATTGGGCATTTGGCTTGATGGGCATGCAGGATAAGGCAAAACATTTAGCGACCCTTTTTCTGGAAGATTTGTCGGATTTTATTACCGAATGCATCGATGAGAATTTTGGCTTTAGCCGATACGCCGAAAGATTAGGCCGAAGTGCTTACTCTTTTGATGAATTGCATGAGCAGTTGCAAAAAGAACCCACTCATATCGATGAGATTAGCATAAAGATATTGGCCAAACAAATCGAATTACATCAGCCTAAACTGGTTTGTTTTTCGGTTCCATTCCCTGGAAATTTGTACAGTGCTTTTCGTTGTGCCCAGTACATTAAAAAAGAATATCCGTCCATTAAAATTGTTATGGGTGGCGGATTTCCAAATACCGAATTAAGAAGTCTGACAGATACACGAGTGTTTGATTTCTTTGACTTCATCACCTTAGACGATGGGGAATTGCCTTTGGAACTTCTGGCGAATCATTTATTAAATCCGGCTAACGAAACACCTGCTTTTAAACGAACTTTTGTTCGGGAAAACGGCGAAGTGCAATACATCAATACCGCAACCCAATGCGATTACAAACAAAATGAATTGGGAACACCCGATTATTCGGATCTTTTGCTTGACAAATACATCTCGGTAATTGAAATAGCCAACCCAATGCACAGTTTGTGGAGCGATGGACGATGGAACAAATTAACCATGGCTCACGGTTGCTATTGGGGCAAATGCACTTTTTGCGATGGTTCTTTAGACTATGTAAAAACCTTCGACCCAATTGCGGCCAAATTACTGGTAGACCGAGTTGAGCAGATTATTGCACAAACGGGAGAAAAAGGCTTCCATTTTGTGGATGAAGCGGCACCTCCTGCGTTGATGAAAGCTTTTGCCCTGGAAATTCTGAAACGTAAATTATGCATCACCTGGTGGACCAATGTTCGGTTCGAAAAGAGCTTTACCAAGGACCTTTGCATCTTACTCAAAGAATCTGGCTGTATTGCCGTTTCGGGCGGATTGGAAGTTGCTTCGGATCGATTACTAAAACTGATCAACAAGGGCGTTAACTTACAACAAGTAGCTCAGGTAACCAGCAATTTATCCGAAACAGGAATTATGGTTCACGCCTATTTGATGTATGGATTCCCATCGGAAACGGTACAGGAAACCATTGATAGCTTAGAAGTTGTTCGACAAATATTCGAATTGGGAATTGTGCAATCGGCATTTTGGCATCAGTTTGCACTCACGGCTCACAGTCCGGTTGGTCTTAATCCTGAAGCTTATGGCATTAGCCCTGAGTACAGGGCTATTTCCTTTGCCAACAACGACATCCAATTTACCGACAAAACGGGGATCGATCACAATCTGTTTAGCTACGGATTGAAAAAATCGCTGTTCAATTACATGCACGGTGTTGGCTTCGAAATTCCTTTGCAGGAATGGTTCGATGATGTGCCATCTGCATTTAGAATTCCTAAAACCAGTATCAAACACGATTTTATTCAGACCTGTTTAGAGGCTGCAGACTACAGAATACCAAAAGATTCGGCTCATGTAATTTGGTTGGGAGGCACTCCAGAAGTATTGACCAGCTCGAAATCGAAAAAAGGCAGAACTTTGGAGCTTTACAAGCTAAGCTTTCACGAAAAAACGGCCAGCTTTGAAATATCCCTTGAAAAAGAAAAAGGGGATTGGTTATTGGAAGTCTTGAAAAAAACATCTGTAAAGGAGGAAAACCTGCTTAGTTTGGCTAAACTAAAAGCTGATTTCGAGAATCAGTTTGATGACTTTGAATTGTTTTGGTATTCGAAACCAATTAACCAGTTGCGGGAAAACGGCTTGCTGGTTTTATAAATAGTAATCCCCCACCCCAAACCCCTAAAGGGGCTTATGGGCAGGAATTTGGAGATAGTCCCCTTCAGGGAATTTAGGGGTAAAAGAAGTAAAGAGTAATTATAAATTATTAATTCACAATTAGTAATTAGAAAATAGTAAATATGGAATCATCAGACGAGAATAGTCATACTGACAGAGAACAAAAAAATAATCCATTGCATGGAGTTAAATTATCCGACATATTGGAACTTTTGGTTTCGTATTACGGATGGGAAGAATTGGGCAGCATGATAAATATAAACTGCTTTACCAGCGATCCTTCTATAAAGTCGAGTCTGAAGTTTCTACGGAAGACGCCATGGGCCAGAAAAAAAGTTGAAGATCTTTATCTCGATGTGATAAAACGTGGTTGATAATATATTGGCCTTATAGAAATTCTTGTTCGTTCCATTAAATTAATAGAATTATCCAATACTACTATGAAATACAACTTTCACATAATCAATGTGATACCACATCCTGGC
>JAQBBZ010000142.1:0-29781 GCA_032125735.1 Labilibaculum sp. | reverse complement strand
CAAGCCAAAGTTAATTCTAAAAAGGCTGGAGATGAAGCTGTCAGAGGAGTTCCTAATCCAGAAAGATACACAGACTTTGCGGTTAAAAGATATCAAACTTTATTAAATAAGGGTTGGAGTTCTGTAGTGTCGAATGATAATGAAAACAACACAGCTAAACCACCTATCGTGACAAAGAAAAAGAAGAAAAAAGTCGCTGGAGGATGCTAACTTTTGCATTCTTATTAAAAAGCCTTTTCGATTAACTTCGAAGGGGCTTTTTTTTGAATAAAACTCTTAATCAATGGTCTGGAAAAAGAGATATGTCGATAAAAGTACTGTCTAAAAACTCTTTGAATATTGATATTTAAATCTGTTTGTATGTCTCTTATTTACACTCAGTTGAAATAATAAATCAACTTGAGAAAGCAGCCTCTCAAACCATTGATATTTAGATAGTTTAAGATGTGATTGATTCGATATGTAGATATATGATATAAAACATATCTGGATGAGTATAGAGTTTGTATTTTGTTGTAAAATCCTAATTATATCAAACTAAATTAAAACAGAAAATGAAGAATACTACTAAGATTATTTTTTCGGCTCTAATTATATTGGCTGGAATGTTTTCGACTCAGCCTGTTAAAGCAACGGATGGGTATTTTGGCGTTGGTTACGGTGCACAAAATAAAGGTTTAGCTGGTGCAGGTATTGCATGGTATCAAAATTCATTAATTAATGGTAACCCTGCCGGTCACGTTTTCTTGGGAAAACAATATCAGGTTGGTGTTGGGTTTTTTAATCCTAATCGTGAGTATACTATTGGAAATGGTTCAGATATGTCAATGTTTAAACTGGCTCCCGGTACTGTTGAAAGTGATTCAAAATTATTTTTGATGCCTAGTATGGGTGCCAATTGGATGATCAATGAAAAAAGTAGTTTCTCTGCTACATTATTTGGAAATGGAGGAATGAATACGGATTATCCAACTATGACTTTCGGTGATACTAGTTCTGAAACAACAGGTGTAGATTTAGGTCAAATGTTCTTAGGACTTACTTACTCAAGAAAAATTGCTGAGAAGCACAGCTTTGGAGTTACCGCTTTATTGGCATATCAATATTTCGAGGCAAAAGGTGTTGGTACTTTTGGAGCTATGGGTATGTCTAGTGATCCTACTAAATTAACTGGTAATGGTCATGACAGTGGTTTTGGATACGGTATTAAATTTGGTTATATGGGTGAATTGGCTGAAGGATTGCATTTGGGAGCCAGTTACCAAACCATGTTGTATATGAGTGAGTTTGATGATTATGCAGGTCTTTTCGCTGAGCAGGGAGATTTTAATATTCCATCAACATGGACTGTTGGTTTGGCTTATGAATTGAATAAAGATTGGGCTGTAATGGCAGATTATAAGAGAATTAATTATACTGATGTTGCAGCAGTTTCTAATCCATTGGATTTTTCCACTTTACTAGGCAACGACAATGGTTCTGGCTTTGGTTGGAAAGATATTAATGTGTTGAAATTTGGTGTTGAATTCGCAGGTGTTGATACATGGACCTTTCGTGGAGGTTATTCTCATTGTGATCAACCAATTCAAAAATCGGAGGTGATGTTTAATATGTTAGCTCCTGGAGTTATCGAAGATCACATTACAATGGGTTGTTCAAAGACTCTTGGCGATTCAGGAAAAGCTCTTCACTTGGCATTGGTTTATGCAATGCCTGCTAGTGTTAAAGGTGCAAATCCAATGGATCCAAGTCAATCTATTGAAATAAAAATGAATCAAATTGAAGTGGAAATTGCATTTACTTTCTAAACAATATACAATGAATAAAAAAGAGGTTTTCCATTTGGAAAACCTCTTTTTTTACGCTCTAATATTAGTTTAAAGGAGAATTTATTTTACTAGGAAATAAATGATCATATAGTCCTAGTAATACATCTTTAAATGGTTCGGGCTGAATTCCAAGTTTTCTGTTTTCCTGGCTTATCTCAAAGACCAATCTCATGTGTTTAATTACTTCCTTATAGGCTTTTAAAATAGGGTAGTCTGGGTCATAAATATGTGCAGGTTCCGAATTAGTTCCGTTCAGTTCAATTATTTTAATTTTATCTCCCTCGTAAAGATCCTTTATGCTGTTTACTTTAAGATCAAAACGTCCATAATAATACCCATCTAATGGTTTAGCAATTTCGCGAAAAACTTCGACTAACTTTTTATTAATTAGATGATTCCCATCTAAAAATTTAGTGCCACGATTGTGATTGCCAATAGGTTCCAATTTGTAGGTGATGCCCGAAGGAATAATCTGATTCCACTTCGAATTGTATTTCTTTTTTAAGTAAGAAATCCTGCTTTTTGCTCTTACATTTTCGTTTACCAGATCTCCGAATTTGGTTTTACCGTTTCCTATGATTTGTAAGAATTCTTTTCTCACAACAGAAGTGATTCCATCTTTTGTTGAAGAAGGAAATCTGTGATAAAATACTCCCAATTCAATAGGATAGTCAATAAATTCTTGAACCAGGATATCCTCATTTTGTGTTAGCAAAAACAAGTTTAAATCTTGTTCACTATCTATCTTTTCAACTCCAATACCTCTTTCACCTACATTTGGTTTACATACAATAGGAAAGTTAAATTTATGCTCTTTAATTTTCTCATAAATACTTGCTCCATTTTCTCCATTTTTCGATAAGAAACCTTTAGGAAGGTATTTTTCGTCAATAAATTCAAGCATTTTCATTTTATCCATACCAAAGGCTCCTCCAAATTTCATACTTGGATTGGTCGCTGTAAAGTAGGAAAAGGAACGAGCTTTTATTGCCAAATAAACTCCATATCCATATACAGGAAAGTAAAAAATCCAGAATGGCCAAAATTCAAAATGAAACCATTTTGACAGAAAAAAGGGGAGCTTTATTTTCATACGCAACAAGTAAGTTTATTTTCCAATCTATTTATTCTGTTAGTACTTTAAAGATGATAAACAAATAGGAGGGAAGGTGAAGTTACTATTTTAACTTGAAATTACAGATTAATGTAATTCATCCGACATTGAGCCATCTATAAAACTGTTTTCTATGAATTATTTTGGTAATTTGATATCTTACTAATGTTTTCCTTGAATTTATTGAAATTTAATTTTATGCAAGTTTTAGCAGTCTCTAAAATAATAGTGAACCAGTTAATTACACTTTGTGAAGAAATTTCTTCACATCAGTACTCTGCATCCTTGGATCTTCTGATGAATAATTCCATAGGCAAGCATATTCGGCATATCGTTGAATTTTATGATATTCTTAAAGATAGTTGCAAAGGAAATTGTGTATTGAGCTACGATAAGCGAGAGCATTGCAGTAAAACTGAAACCGAGATTAAAGTTGCCATTAATAGATTTAAGGACATTCTGAATTGGTTCGATCAAATAGATAAGGATGTCGCTCTTACTTTGAATGTAAGCTACGACAGTACCCAAGAGGAAGGATTTGAAATTAATACCAGCTTGGAAAGGGAATTAGTTTATAATATTGAACATGCAATCCACCATATGGCGATTATCAGAATTGCAATTGAACGGGAATTTTCAAACATTAAATTGGATAAATATTTTGGTATTGCCTTTTCTACAATCAGATTTAGAGATGATTTATGTGCACATTAACCTACATACCTTCGGGCTCTGATGATTTTTTCTTTACCACCAATAGGGATGAGAGTCCAATTCGTGTGGCCAAATTCCCTAAAATTTATCCTGTTAATGAATTTTTTGCCCTTTACCCTAAAGATAAATCGGCTCAAGGAACATGGATGATGTGTCATGAAAATAATTTCTCTCTTTGTTTACTGAATGGAGCATTTGAGAAACACAAGCATGAACCACCTTATCGGAAAAGTCGGGGAGTAATGGTACTTGAGTTTACCGAATTTTCTTCAACCAGAGATTTTATTATACGTTATAATTTTAATGGAATGGAACCATTCACACTTCTTGTGTTATGGTATAAACAAGAACGAAATCTGGAGGAACTTCGTTGGGATGGAGAAACGATACACTTTCGAAAACTCGATTCCTCGAAGTTTTATATTTGGTCATCGTCAACTTTGTATGATAAAGATGCTCGAATAATGCGTCAGAATTGGTTTACTAATTGGCTGCACAAACAAAGTGAATTCTTTCAAGAGAATATTCTCTCATTTCATAAAACAACAGGAGCCGATGATGCTTTTAACGGCTTGGTGATGAATAGGAAAGAGAAGGTGAAAACCCTAAGTATAACACAAATTCGCCGAAAGAATAAGGAAGTTTCTATGTATTATGATGATCTAATAAAAGATGAATCAATGGATATCAGTCTAAGTAAAAAGAGCCTCTCTTGAGGCTCTTTTAAATTTTATTTATTTCCCTGGACATTGAGAAATAACACCAGGATCTATATTTTGTTTTCCATAGGATTTATCAAACTCATCAGAGAATTTTTTAGCTAGATTTTCAGAGGTTCTCTTATAGTCTTCCTTATTTTCCCATGTATTAATAGGATTTAAGATTTCAGTAGGAACGTTTTCACAAGATTGAGGAATATTTAGATGGAATAAATCATTTTGTATAAACTCAACATTATTTAATTTTCCAGTAAGAGCTGCATCAACCATAGCCCTTGTAAATTTCAGCTTAATTCTTGAACCTGTACCGTAAGAGCCACCGCTCCATCCAGTATTAATTAAGAATACATTTGTGTTATGCAATTCCATTTTGTCGCCTAGCATTTTAGCATAGATACTTGGATTACATGGCATAAATGGTTGTCCGAAAAAGCGAGAGAAAGTAGCTTGAGGCTCAGTTACTCCTGTTTCTGTACCTGCCAATTTTGAGGTGTATCCCATCAAGAACCAAAGCATAGCTTGTTCTTTGCTTAATTTAGAAATTGGAGGTAATACTCCATATGCATCCGCAGTTAAGAATAAAATTGTATGAGGATTTCCAGAAGTAGAACTTTTTTTGATGTTTTTTAGGAATCTAAGAGGATAGCTGGCTCTTGAGTTAGGAGTATACCTGGTATCGAAGAAATCGATTTCACCATTCGGGTAAATCATTGCATTTTCGATAATCGCACCGTGCTTTGTGTATTCGGCTTCATGCATTACAGCGTCGAAGATTTCTGGCTCATTTTCTGGTTTGATATCTATCATCTTTGCGTAACATCCATTCTCTAAATTGAAAATGCCATCGTTACTCCATCCATGTTCATCATCTCCTAGTAAGGCTCTTTTTGGATCAGCCGAAAGAGTAGTCTTTCCTGTACCAGATAAGCCTAGTAGTAGTGCCGAATCGCCATTTGAACCTTCGTTTGCAGAACAATGTAAAGGAAGAACACCATTTAATGGAAGATAGTAGTTCATTACAGTAAACATCAACTTTTTCATACTTCCCATGTAGGCCGAACCATAAACAATGCCAATTTTTTTATCCAAATCAGCGACCACGCAAATGTCTGATGTCTCACCGTTGGGCATATCTCTTAAAAGTCCCTTGTAGCGATCTTTGTCTAATTTGTCTTTAGGGAGAGCAATTAAAATGAATTCTTCATCGGCAAAAATAGATTGATTGATGTCTTTAGGAATGGGTCTAAACATATTGTCAACAAACACTTGGCTTAGTGCTTTATCACTAATCGTTTTTACAGGTAGTGCATATTTTGAATCAGCACCAATAACCCTGTCGGTCGTAAATACAGTTTTCTTACCCTTCAACATCTCAAGGGCGTCTTCAAAAATTAACGCAAACGTTTGCGGGTCCATGCCGATATTATTAGCTGAAGACCAGTCTATATTTAACTCACTTTCAGGATTTCTTACAATGTAAGTATCCTTAGGACTTCTTCCGGTCGAATGTGACGGAGTCCATGTTGCCAAAGCACCATTTCTGGTTAAAACGGCTTCTTTATTATCCACAGCTAAAGATATAAGAACCTCTCTTGGTAGATTTTCGCGAATGTTAGAATACAGTTTCAACGATTTTTTTAAATCTTTAATCATGCTAATTTCAATGGTGTTCATGTAACATTTGTTTTTGGTTTGGAATTCAAAAGTATGACTATATATAGATTAATCCTACTATGTATATATTATTTTTGCATTTTTGTTGTATTATTTCTCAATAAGATTTTGTAGTTTTACCGTGGCGAAGATTGGTTTGAACAGGTTCATTAACAGTTTGTTTCGGCTATTTTTAAGTTTGTAATGTTAACTACTGGCATTCTCACTACTTGAAATACAATCGTTTGCGATAATAATATTATTATAAGTAAGACTCTTTTTTATCTATTGAATTTCAGCTGCAAACCATTCACTAAATTATTACAGAACTGAGTTAATTGAATAAAAAAACCTTCAAAAGCATGCTTCTGAAGGTTTAAAAAGTATGTATTTCGCATTTTAACCACTACCTGTTGTCAATAATGGTCATTTTTGATACGAATTAGTCCTTTGAACGAGGATGGAAATTTTTAATTGTTTCCTTTAAGTATTCTCTATCCAAATGAGTGTAAATTTCTGTAGTAAGAATAGATTCGTGTCCTAACATTTCCTGTACAGCTCTTAAATCAGCACCACCTTCAACTAAATGCGAAGCGAAAGAGTGACGGAATGTGTGAGGAGAAACATTTTTCTTCAATCCAACTTTTTTCGAAAGATTCTTAATAATAGTAAAAATCATAACACGAGAAAGTTTACGACCTCTACGGTTTAAGAATAGAATATCTTCACTCTCCTTATCGATATTTAATTTTCCTCGAAAGCTCTTAAGATATATCTTGATTTCCTTTTTCGCCTTTTTCCCAATTGGAATTAAACGCTCTTTGTTACCTTTTCCATGAATCTTAATAAAACCCATTCTGAAATGTAGGTTCGAAACACGTAAATCAATTAATTCAGAAACGCGTAAACCACAAGAATACAAAGTTTCAAGAATTGCTCTGTTTCTTTGGCCTTCTGCTTTATTCATGTCTACAGCCTTAACCAAAATGTCAATTTCTTCAGTTGTTAAGGTATCTGGAAGTTTACGACCAATTTTTGGTGCTTCTAATAATGCAGTAGGATTCTTTTCAATTATTTCTTCTAATAATAAGTATTTGAAAAATGCTTTAATACCAGAAATAACACGAGCTTGAGTTCTAGGACTTGTGCCAGCATCGTTAATCCAAGCAACAAAGTCTTTTAGGTGTTGAAGCACAACTACCTCAGGAGCAACCTCCATGTTCTTTTCTCTAAAGAAGGTTGTTAGTTTTGTAATGTCATTAATGTAAGCATCTACAGAGTTCTTGGAAAGATTTTTCTCCAAGGTTAAGTAGGTCTTAAAGTTTTCAATTGTTGTTGTCCATTTCATTTTATTCAGTTTTTAGTATGTAGTTTAGTTGTAAGTAATACCATTTTATTATTAGTTTTACTCAAGTACTAATAATATACGAATTCTTTATGATAAAACTTGTGTGCAATTTAAAAAAATATTACGTAAGCTGACAATTTTTACAACACCTCTTTATGTTTAACCTTAAAATACTTTAGATAAGATGATTTTTTTGATTATTAATGGCCCGAATCTGAATCTGCTTGGAACCCGCGAAAAGTCTATATATGGAGAGCTTTCGTTCGAAACTTTTTTAGAAGAACTAAGAGAGTTATATAGTAAAGTTGAACTGGAGTATTTCCAGTCAAATATCGAGGGTGAATTGATAAATGAAATTCATCGTGTGGGATTTAGTTATGATGGGATAGTACTCAATGCGGGTGCATATACTCATACCTCTCTAGCCCTCGCAGATGCTATATCTGCAGTAAATATCCCTGTTGTAGAAGTTCATATTTCTAATGTACATAAAAGAGAAGAAATCAGGCATGTCACCATGATTGGAAAGGCTTGTTTAGGTACCATCTCAGGTTTTGGACTTGACTCATATCGATTGGGAATTGAAGGTTTATTAAATTATTGTGACAAAAGGTAACTTATTTTTGACTAATGGTTTTTTTCGTATGTTTTAAATTATGGGGAAGTAGTTGAATGCTTATTTAATTGCTTGTGAGAAATTGAGTATCTTTGCACTGCCAAAACTATAAATTGAAAGAGTTACTCGATGAAGAAGCACACGAAAATTATTGCGACGATTTCCGACAAAAAATGTGATGTTGAATTTTTGACAACGTTGTTTGAAGAAGGAATGAATGTCGTTCGACTTAACACGGCTCATCAAACTCATGATGATGCCTTGAAGGTTATTGAAAATGTTAGAAAAGTTTCTGATAGGATTGCTTTACTAGTAGATACTAAAGGACCTGAGATTAGAACTGTTGATGTTAATGAGGAAATTTATCTTAAGAAAGGTGATTTAATTAAGATGAAAGGGAATGACAACCTTCCTTGCAATGAATTGTGTATAAAGGTTAGTTATCCAGATTTTGTAAAAGATCTTGAGGTTGGAAAGAAAATTTTAATTGATGATGGTGAATTAGAATTGTTAGTTATTAGTAAGGACAAGGATTTTTTGACTGTTGAAGCACAAAATGGTGGTCCTGTTAAGAATCGTAAGAGTATTAATGTTCCTGGTGTATCAATAAATTTGCCTTCATTGAGCCCCAAGGATATTGAATTTATTCATTTTGCAATTGCACAGGATATTGATTTTATTGCTCATTCTTTCGTTCGTAACAAACATGATATTCTTCAAATTCAAGGAATTCTTGATCAGCAGAACTCAGGTATTAAAATCATTGCAAAAATTGAAAATCAAGAAGGGGTTGATCATATTGATGAGATATTAGAGCATGCATATGGTATCATGGTTGCCAGAGGAGATTTAGCCATTGAAATACCTGCTGAGAGAATTCCTGTAATCCAAAGGAAAATTATACGCAAATGTATTGAGCGAAAGAAGCCTGTAATTATTGCTACTCAAATGCTTCACTCAATGATTAATAATCCAAGACCTACAAGAGCGGAAGTTAGTGATATTGCCAATGCTATTTTCAATAGAACAGATGCGATCATGCTAAGTGGTGAGACTGCATATGGTGATTATCCTGTTGAGGCAGTTAGAGTAATGAAATCTGTAGCGAATGAAGTTGAGAGGGAGTTATATCCAGATACAAAACAAAATTTTGTTAGAAGTAATCACGAACTTTCGGCTATTCTCGCTCGTTCTGCGGTAAAAGCTTCGCAATTGCTACCCGTTAAAGCAATTGTAACAGATACTTTAACAGGTAGAACAGGAAGATATTTATCTGCTTACAGAGGAACGCTACCTGTTTACGCATTGTGCTATTCGAAGCGTGTAATGAGAGAATTAGCTCTTTCTTATGGTGTTGAAGCTAGCTATCGTAAATTGCTTGTTAGTCGTGATGAATACGTAAAACAAACTATGTTCTCATTAATGGATCAAGGTTGTTTTAAAAGCGAGGATATGGTAATTATTATTGGTGGTAGTTTCGGTCCTTCCAAAGGAGTTTCATTTATGGAGATCAGTGTTGTTGATCAATTAACACATAAAGTGTAACGATATATTAATAAAAAAAATGCGAACCATAACGGTTCGCATTTTTTTATCTAATAGCGTAAGTAGATTAGAACGAGGGCTATTCCAATTCCTATCCCTGTAATTACCAAATTGAAGCTTCTTCGGTCTGTTTTAAAGACCAACATGAGCAATGATGGTACAAGTAGGCTACTGAATGAAATTAAAAAATAGGAGACTGTAGCGCCAAGATTATATCCCGTAAACGGATAAAAAGAGAATGTGCTTCCGTAAACATTTTTATAATGTAAGTTGATTCCAATTCCAAGTATAATCCCGATTATGGCAAAGAAATTATATTTTATGGTTGATGCAGAACCCTGATTGCTAAGTATATTTTGTATGCCAACCAGAAGAATGGCTAAAGGCAGAATTAATTTGACGGTTGAAAGGGAGAAATTTATAATTGTGAAATTACAAAGTGATAGTCCAACAACCGAACCAATTACCAAGGCTAGAAGAAGTGAAAAATATGCTTTCCAATCTTTTAATTGAAAGGCGATTCCAAATAAAACCAATAGTATGAAGGGTTCAAATGAGGAAAAAGATAGTAAATGATAAAATGCTGATTCGAAACTTGCTAGAATTGTGTTCATATATTATTTATTTCCATTTTATAACTGCACGACAATTTTCGATGTCCGTGTTTTTAGTTTTGATGACAATTTTTGAGGTGTTATCATTGGTTAGATTGAAAATCTCCAATGTTTCATCTAATTTTGCCTCGTGTAAGTAATTTATCTCAAGCTCTTGAATTCGTTTGTTTGATAAAATCTCAGAAAGGCAAGAGTCAATTGCCCATTTTACGTATTTTACATTATTAACATGCTGATAGAAATCCAAATCGCTATAATGAATGTGTAGATCTTCGATATACTTTGGATTTTTGATTTGGGGTAATTTCGTTACTGTGTGGGCAAAAATTGGATCTTCATGGTTTATTGGCAGGTTGGCGACTATTTCCTGAGGTCTAACCAATCTTTTTGTATCCGTATTAATCACTAGCCACGAAGATAGTGCCTGACCAATAACCTGATCTTTTGAATCATAAATTTTAAATTCTCGATTACCAAATAATCCATCGGTTCCAACCGACCATGTTTCGATACTAATTTTATCTTTCCAATCGGGAATTTCAAAAATTTGAACTTTTAATCTGGATAAAACCCACGCCAAATTATTGGCTTTTAAGTCGTCAATTCCTTGATGGATTACATCCACGTGTTTTCCTGCAATCTCTTGAAAGAAATTGCAGATACTTGTGAGTTTTGCTTTTCCGTGTAAATCGGTATCAAAAGAGCCAATTTGAAAAGTTTCCCGGTATTTCGTTATGTCGATATTTGACGTGTTCATTAAAATAAGTGTGTTTTGAGTTTTTTAACTATGTATAGTGATCTTATTAAAAGAAGAACTACAAATGGTAATATTTCATTAGGAAAAGATTGTGGTATAAATGCCCAACAGCCTAATACCAGTGTTAGTATTATTGAATGGAACAGGAAGTAGTAGTAAGCAAACAAACGTGATTTCTTCCTGAGCAATGCAAAAACCATTGGAAAGTGAAGAGGGAAGGCCCAGATAATATTCCAATTAGGTCCCGTGGCCTGATGATCAGTGAAAAACCATAGGAAAATAATAAGCCAGCCAAGTAATCCACAAATACCAAAAATTAAGAGGTCAAAAGCAAAGAAGCTTTTTTCTTTTTTAAGATGTATAAAACTGATAATGAGTCCTAATGTTGCAATAATTCCAAAAATAAATCCAGGTCTTTTATACCAGCTGGTTATCTTAAGATCAAGAGCTGGCTTAAGTATAACTTGGGTTGATTTCACCAAAGGTTTAGTTGTTTCATTCGACTTAATTTGCGCATTTTCAAACCCCAACATCATATTGTCAGGCAAAAACATGTATTGGTAAGGAGTGGCTTCCACGTCACAAGGTATCCCTAAGGCCAAATGGATTCCTAAAAATATCCAACGGCTTTTTTCCATGAAAGGATCTAACAAATTCCAAAAGGACTTCGGTTGGTCAACGATCGTATCGAAAAGAATCGTTCCTGATGTATTTGCCTTCACAATATCTCTAATCCTTGTTGAGCAATTATCAAAAAGAAAATCGTATCGGTAATATCGATTCTCTGGTTTGTAATTTGTAATTAAAGCATTGAATAGCTCTTGTCTTTCAATACTGTCGAGGTTTAGCTTTTGTTCGGTAATCCCTCTTTTTTCATAAATGTACACATTCTTAAATCGATCAAAATCGTTGTAAGATAGCATGTAATCCAGTTTCCCTCGGGCAAATTTAGGGTAGAAGTTTGGTGTGTTGAAATTGAACGTGCCATAACCAAAAACAAGATCTAATTTTTTATCGTCATCTTTTATTCGCAATGCAGAATGTCCAAATTGGGAGTACAATTCATCTCCTGGGGAACAGGTAAGAAGACTGATTTCTGCATTCACTGATAAGTTTTGTCCTGTTGTATGATTGCAAATTGATAATGAAAAAAATGCAATTAATAAGATTTGAAAAGAGGTGATTTTTAATGCCATAATAAGTAAATGTTTACCCTTCGAAGATAAGTATTTTATGAATATGCCGAATGCTTTCAATTTCATAAAATATAGAAAATAGAGTAGATTATTGTTATAAATGGAAGTTGCTTGAAACAGCTCGAGTTGCTGGTGATGAATCTGCCGTTTACATCATAAATTTGTATTTTTTAATGTGTTGTTGAGTAGTGGTTTACAGTACATCGTTTCTAGACTGGTTTTTTAGTTGCTTCGTCAAAAAAAGTGTGGATAATTGACCAGATTTAAGATTATTTAACATCTTTATAAGCTATATTCAACTCATCTAATCCCTACAAAGTGAGAAGACTTCTTTTCGTTATCCTTTTAGTTCCCCAATTTTTCTTCGCATACTCGTTGAAATCAAACCCCGATAGTCTAAAATTATCGATGAATCTTGCTGTTTTGTGTCAGTTGAGTGAGAATTATCTTCCGGATTTTCCTGATTCAACAAATTATTATGCAGATCAAGTTTTGAAATCTGCGGAATCAGTTCACGATTCAACTTTTATAGTGAAGGCGTATTACCTAAAAGGGAAAGCATCTTACAGAAATAGTAATTATTCAAATTCGATAGATTATCTTGAAAAGGCGATTACTTATTGTGTTAATTCACAGCAAAAAGAAAAAGCCGATTGTTATAATGTTTTAGGTAATTCGCTAATCGAAATTGATAAATACAAACTTTCTCTTAGTTCTTATTTTACAAGTTTAAATATTCGAAATAGTTTGGGTGATAGTTTGCTTATTTCTGCTTCTTTAAATAACATTGGCAATGTTTATTTTCAGATGGGTGATTATTCTAATGCCTTAAATTATTACAATCAATCATTGGTCTTAAAAGAAAATGCGAATAATTTGGTAGGAGTTGCTATAATGCTTAATAATATAGCAAATGTGTATCATAAATTGAATAATGGCGACAAAGCTCTGTTTTCATACATTAAAGCTTTAAAGATAGTTGATGTTGAAGCTGAAAAAGATGTTGTTTGGAAATCAACACTACTTGAAAATATTGGGCAATTATACTTAGATCGTGGTGAAATTTCTAAATGTTTGGTTTATTATCACCGGGCTTTACTGGAATCCGAAAAAAGAGGTGATAGAATATCTATTTCGAGTGTGAAATCATCATTAGCGATTGCTCATTTGAAGAACGAAGACTATGGTGTTGCATTGGGCTTGTTCGAAGAGGCTTTGGGAATTGCGAAAGAAATTGGTGTTCTCAGAATTGAGCAAGATTGTTATTATTACATGTCGGATTTATATGAGAAGAAAAATAATTATGAGAAGAGTATAATCTATTTCAAAAAGTACGATAAAATAAGAGAGAAGATTAATAAGGAAAATAGTAGTAAGGAAATTGCGGAAATTCAGGCGAAGTTTCAATTGGAAAAAATTGATTCTGAAAATGAAATTTTGAAGCAACGAAATACGATTCAAAAATTAGAAATAGATAAACAAAAGACTAGAAACATATTGTTATTTAGTTTGGTTGTTTTGATTTTATCTTTAGTGATCTATTCGAATTACATTAGTAGATTTCGGAAGCGACACAATAAGATTCTAACCGAGAAAAACAGAATAATCTCTGAGAAAAATAATAGTCTGACCAGTTTGAATGCCACGAAGGATAAGTTTTTATCCATTGTCGCTCATGATCTAAAGAATCCGTTTAATGCGGTTCTAGGTTTTACTGATTTGTTGATAGACCGATATACTGAACTCGAAGATTCTATGAGACAGGAATACATCGAGATCATTCATAAATCGGCACTTCATGGATCATTATTACTTGATACATTATTAACTTGGTCGAGATCTCAAATGGGAGTGATGAAGCATTCTCCAATCATTTTTAATGTAAACCAAATTATAAAAGAAGAAATAGAGGGGCTTGAGGATAAGGCATTTGTGAAAAATATTTCTCTTGAGTTTATTGAAATGGATGCCTTGTTGGTTTATGCTGATTCGGATATGGTTAGGACTGTAGTGCGGAATTTAGGAAACAACTCGATTAAATTTACTGAGGAAAGAGGGAAAATTATCTTTTCAATTAAAAAGGAAGATGGAAAAGCTGTTGTAAGTGTTGCCGATAATGGTATTGGTATCAAACCTGAGGATAAAGCAAAATTATTTAATCTTGACTCGAACTATTCAAGGCCGGGAACTTCAAATGAAAAAGGAACAGGTTTGGGCTTAATATTGTGTAAAGATTTTGTTGAGAAAAATGGAGGCGAAATAGGAGTGGAAAGTCAAGAAGGAATAGGAAGTAAATTCTGGTTTACGCTATCATTGCACACTAATGTGGTAGAAATAAAATCCTCTACCCATCAGAGAGTAGAGGAAGAAAGTTTTGTTTGATAATTTATCGCATATCGTTTGTTTCCACATTTGGAAATAATTTTTTATCAAAAACAAAATAGCTATCAGGAAATGTAAGATTAGAAGTTAGCTTTTTAAGCGTAATACTTACGTTATTTCCATCTTTTCCGATTGTTTTTAAGGATTCAATTTGATTTTTGGCCTTGTCAATTCTCAATTGTATAGAGGTGAATTCTCGCTCAGAATTTACAGGGATAAGATCTATTACGTGAAAGACTGAAGAATTTATGGTTTCCTCCTTTATGTATTTATAGTTATATCCCTTTTCGTAAATAGAAAAAATAGCGGCAGGATTTAATCCTTCATCATCACCTTCTTCTGGTGCAGAAATGTTAACTTCGTCAATGTCAAGTATATGGGAATATAGGGTAGTTCCATCGAAATAGGTATCAACACCCATAAGTTTAAGACGATATTTATTACCAACCAGAACAATATTTCCTTCTGATACTTCGTGGATATCTTCTTCTGCATTATCCATGGAGAAAGTAAATTCTGCTTTTATACTTTTGAATTCTTTGTTTTTTGCAGAAACTTTATCTAAAACTGTTTTGGCTTTTATGTCCTGTGCCGACAGGTTAAAACATAGGATTCCAAAAAGAAGGAAAGAAAATATTTTTTTCATTTTATCTGATTTTATAAATATTCAATTAATCTCAATCAATAACTGTGCCATGCCTTAGGATAGCAAATTGCTTAAAAGCTTTTCCAGTGTATATTCATCTTGTACGAGTACTTGTCTTGCCTTACTTCCTTCAAAAGGGCCAACAATTCCAGCAGCTTCCAATTGATCAACTATTCTCCCTGCTCGGTTGTAACCAATAGAAAATCTCCTCTGAATTCCAGATGTTGAACCTTGTTGAGACGCAACAACAAGTCTCGCAGCATCCTCGAAAAGTGAATCTTTTTTTTGTAGATCGATATCCGACATTGTGTTCTCAGAAGATTCACCTACGTATTCGGGCAAATACATTGCTGTAGGGTAGGATTGTTGCTTTTGTATAAATTCTGTTAAGGCTTCTACTTCAGGAGTGTCGACAAAAGCACATTGTACCCTTACTAGTTCACTGGTTAAAGAAATTAGCATATCTCCACGACCAATCAAATGGTTGGCGCCAGGACTATCAAGAATTGTTCTTGAATCGATCATAGATGCTACCTTAAAGGCAATTCGTGCCGGAAAATTGGCCTTAATAATACCAGTGATGATATTGGTTGAAGGTCGTTGTGTTGCTATAATCATGTGTATACCAATAGCACGTGCTAACTGAGCAATACGTGCAATTGGAGTTTCTACTTCTTTACCTGCTGTCATAATTAAATCAGCAAACTCATCAATAATTACAACAATATATGGAAGGTAACGATGACCGTTTTGTGGATTTAAACCTCGTTTAACAAACTTGGTGTTGTATTCTTTTATATTTCTGGCATGTGCTTTTTTCAACAAATCATACCTAGAATCCATTTCCATACACAAGGAGTTTAATGTTGCAATAACCTTATGAATATCAGTGATAATTGGTTCTTCTTCGCCTGGAAGTTTTGCTAGAAAATGTTTTTCGATTGTTGAGTAGATACTTAATTCTACTTTTTTAGGATCGATTAGAACAAATTTAAGCTGAGATGGATGCATCTTATATAAAAGCGACGTTATAATTGCATTCAAACCAACAGATTTTCCTTGTCCGGTCGCACCAGCCACCAAAAGGTGAGGCATTTTGGTTAAATCAAGAGTATAGGTTTCATTTGATATTGTTTTTCCAAGAGCAACAGGAAGTGCATGTGTCGATTCCTGGAATTTTTTAGATGAAATAATGTTCTTCATCGACACGATTTCGGGTGTGCGGTTCGGAACTTCAATTCCAATTGTTCCCTTACCTGGAATTGGAGCAATGATTCTAATTCCTAAGGCAGATAAACTAAGGGCGATATCATCTTCCAAATTCTTAATTTTGGAAATACGTATTCCCGGAGCTGGTACAATTTCATACAAAGTGATCGTTGGACCAATTGTAGCTTTAATTTGAGTTATTTCAATTTTGTATTGACGTAGAGTCTCTACAATTTTATCTTTATTTGATTCAAGCTCTTCTTTACTTACACTAGAATTACTTGCATGATGCGCTTCTAATAAATCAATAGGAGGGTATTTGTAGTTGGAAAGTTCAAGAGTCGGATCAAAATCTGTCATTGGCGTATGCTTAATGCTTACGATTTCCTCCTGTTTTGATACAGTTTCCATTTTTAGTTCTAAGCCTTTTTTGAAAGGTTCTGTTTCAGTAGATTTCGTTTCGAGAATAATTTCTTCATCAGGAAAGAACTCTGAATCTAAAATGACATTTGTATCTTCAAAATCTTGCTCATGATTTATTGAATGTGGTGGACGAACGATCAATTCAGTTTTATCTTCTGTTTCATCTTCAATTTTATCAGGTTGAGAGAAGTTATCGTTTACTGGAATGTTCGTTTTAGGTTTTGACTTAACTATTTTCTTAAAAAAAGAAATTGAGTTTTTAAAGCCAAAAGTAATAAGGGCGAAAAAACTGAGAACAAAAAGAAATAGAGTCCCAATATTACCTATTATCGATATAAGCCATTCGCTAATAAAATAACCATGAACTCCTCCTAAAAATAAAAATGAATGAGATGTTGATTGAACAAATATAAATGACATTAAAACCGAAAACCAAATACAGAATATTAGAGTGTAGATAATGGTTTTTGGTAATGATTGAATTTTTAATCCCCAGATTCGTAGCGAAATGACAACCAGTAAATATAGAAAGGAAAATGATGCTATTCCAAATCCTTTGTTTATAACTACATTGGAAATGTAAGCCCCAGTCTTACCTGTCCAGTTTTCAACCCGGACTTCTGAATTTGTAATTAATTCAAGCCATTTGATATCCAATTTGCTTTGGTCTGCACCTCCTGTAAAAAAGAAGGACACAAATGCCAATCCAATGTAAATGGTGAATAATGAAAGCGCAATACCAAGTAGGAATTTGATTCTTTCATCCTTGAGAAACTTTGGGGCTGAGAGGCGCGATTTAGTTTTTGTATTGTTTGTTATTTTCTTTTTAGCCATTGACTATATATTCAATTTTCACAAAATTCAAATTATTCTCGAATTTATGTAAAAGTAATAAAAATGGCATTTAAAACCACAGGAATATCAGCTTACAAAAAGATAAGTTTAAATTTGGATGTTAACTAGTTGAAATCTACGATGTACTTTTTTAAAGTATTTAGATCGGATAGAACATACTCCTTAGGAATATTGAACTCTTCTTCACTAATACTTGTCAGATTTACTGATTGTGCTGTGAATTTTGTTTTCACTTGATTCATTGTAGTCTCAAATTCCATTAGTACGCCAGGAATATTACACAAAGGAGTGTTTCGGTTAGGATCTTTTAGTTCTATATCTATCGTGTAAAATAGTTCAACTTTAGTTTGTGTCTTGTCGTCAAAATAAATAGTTGCTTGTTTGCATTTGTAGCCAGCTATTTGTTTGGTAGAATCTTGGTATTCTATTTTTGTAGGAGGTTGTTGACTGTAAACAAAAGCAACTTCATCTTTCGGGAATTCATAGTTGAGCTTATTACTTAAAACTTTTAGGAGAATATTACTACTCTTGTTCTCGTATTTTGAAATGAATTTTGTGCTGAAAAAACCTAGATAACCTTCAGATATCAGACAGATGTTATTATTCTTAAAATGTAATTCTACTTTGTTAGGTAAGAGAGCAATTATTGGATTGTCTTTTTCGGTGGTAAAATAACTAACATCATAGGTAATTATCCCTTCATTTATTTTATTATCTGGTTCGGATTTCAATTTGCATCCAACAGCTAGTAATAAAATTAGAATTATAGATAATCCTTTCTTCATAAAATAATGTATTAGTTAGTGAATATTTATGGCTATAGATAATTGCGATTTTAACTGCAGTTCAAACGATCTCTATATTCAATAAATTAGGACTTACTAAAAGTATGAAAACATTGGGGAATACAATGTCAAAATTTGACATCTTACATGAAATCGTTCGATATTTTTACGAAAGTCACATATTTGGCCTATTAAATTCCACTTTTAGTGATACGCAAGAAAGTTGTTCAGGTTTTGTGAAAAGTGATAATAATTAAGAATTACATCTTGTTTTTTTAATAGTTACTGATGTCGAACAAAGTAAAAAGGAGCCTCTTCTGAACATAACAGCATTGTTTGATTGGCTTTTGCAAACGAGTGTTTTTTATTGATTGTTTGCTTTGAATTTCATGTATTTAGCAAATTTGGTAGTGAACAGTAAATTTAAAAGTGTTGTAATGTGTTGAAAAACAGTGGATGGAAAATATTACAAATAGAAAAGTTTTTCCTTGTATTGTTATTATTTTTTTTAGATTTGCAACGCGAGATAAAAAACATAAATGGGAAAATAATGAAAAACAAATTAGCAGTTGTAGCATTAGGCGGAAATGCCTTGTTAAGAGGGAATCAAAAAGGGACTGTGGAAGAACAGACTCAGAATACGGTTGATACTCTTGAAAATCTTATTTTTCTAGTAAAAGAAGGATATGATGTTATTATTGCTCATGGTAATGGCCCTCAGGTAGGTAATATCTTAATGAGAAACGATGCAGGTGAGCAACTTTATGGTATTCCTCAGATGCCTCTGGATATTGATGTGGCTGATTCTCAAGGTGGAATTGGTTATATGATTGAAAGAAATTTGCGAAATATATTAAAGAAGAATGGCATTGAAAAAGATGTCGTGACTATAGTGACTCAAGTTGTAGTTGATAAGAATGATCCTGCTTTTGCTAATCCATTGAAACGTGTGGGTAAAATTTACACCAAAGAGCAAGCTGATAACTTGACAGCTGAAAAAGGATGGATTTTTAAAGGAGAGGTTAAAACAGATGGGGGATGGAGACGTGTTGTGCCTTCGCCAAAGCCAATTCGAGTTTTGAATGAGAAAGTGATTGAAAGCTTAGCTCGTCAAGGAAATATCGTAATCACTGTTGGAGGTGGTGGAATTCCTGTTTCTGAAGATGAAAACGGTAATTTATGTCCTGTCGAGGCTGTGATTGATAAAGATCTTGCTTCTGCATTGATTGGAGCTCGAATAAAAGCTGATGAATTTTATATTCTTACTGATGTTTCTTTTGTTTATCATGATTTTAAAGGGCCAAATGAGAAGAAACTTGAGTTTTTGAATCATGCAGATACGATGAAGTATATGGAAGATGGTACTTTTGCTGAAGGATCAATGGCTCCAAAAATTCGTGCTTGTCTAAGTTTTATTGAAAATGGTGGAGGTAAATCAGTTATTACTGAGGCTACTAAACTCGTAGATAAGTCGTATGGAACCAAGATAACTATGGAGTACGATGTAAATGACGTAGAGCATTAAAGCTTAAATAAATATTATTAATATCAGATTATAATTACTTTTGTGATCGTAATTTTATTAAAAAAAAATACATATCATGGCTTTTAATTTAAGAAACAGGAACTTTTTGAAGTTATTGGATTTTACTCCAAAGGAAATGCAATATTTGTTGGATCTTGCAAGGGATCTTAAAAGAGCAAAATATGCTGGTACCGAAGTGCAAACTATGAAAGGAAAGAATATCGCTTTGATATTCGAAAAATCGTCTACTCGTACTCGTTGTGCTTTTGAAGCTGCTGCTTACGATCAAGGAGCTCACGTAACCTATTTGGGGCCTTCTGGTTCTCAGATTGGAGTTAAAGAGTCAATGGCAGATACAGCTCGCGTTTTAGGACGTATGTATGATGGTATTGAGTACCGTGGATACGGACAAGCAATTGTTGAGGAATTGGGAAAATTTGCTGGTGTTCCAGTTTGGAATGGCTTAACAGATGAGTTTCATCCTACTCAAATTTTAGCTGATTTTTTAACTATGACGGAGCATTCAGATAAGCCTCTTAGTCAAATATCATTTGCATATTTAGGTGATGCTCGTAATAATATGGCTAATTCATTAATGGTTGGTGCTGCTAAAATGGGTATGGATGTGAGAATCGTTGGTCCACTTAGCCTTCAGCCAGAAGAAGGATTGGTTGCTCAATGTATGGAGATTGCTAAAGAAACAGGTGCTGTTATTACAATTACCGATGATGCTAAAGCAGGTGTTAAGGGGTGTGATTTCCTTTATACTGACGTTTGGGTATCAATGGGAGAGCCTGATAAAGTATGGGAAGAAAGAATCGCTATTCTTAAGCCATACCAAATAAATGCTGATTTAATGAGTGCAACAGGAAATGATAAATGCAAATTTATGCATTGTTTGCCAGCGTATCACAATAGGGCTACAAAAGTTGGAGAAGAGGTTTTCCAGAAGTTTGGTATGGATGGTGTTGAGGTTACAGAAGAGGTTTTTGAGTCTCCTGCATCTATCGTATTTGACGAAGCTGAGAATCGTTTGCATACAATTAAAGCGGTAATGGTTGCCACTTTAGGAGCATAAGTCTAAAATAATTATTAAAAAGGGCGACTTTATAGTCGCCCTTTTTTGTTGTTATGTATTTTGTTAGTTTGTAAATCCCTTAATTTGTTTGTGATTTGCGTAGTTTTAATTTTTTAGATATGTTAAATTTTTGCCGTTTGGAAGGTTTTTTGTGGTAATGTTACGCTTGTTGAGTTCTCTTTTGAAATCACAACCGCCACAGCTTCCACCACAGCTTGATTTTTGCTTCAGGAATAACTTAAAGAACTGATAAAAGGTATATCCAAATGCAAAAAATATAATTATATAAGTTGATACTAATTGAAAGCTCATAATCTTACAGTATTAAATTACCAGTTTGATAAATAATGAATGAAACTAACCAAGCCAATCCTGTCGTGTAGAACACTACAAAAGCAGCCCATTTCCAGTTTGCTTCCTTAACGATAGTAACTATTACAGCTATACATGGAAAATAGAGCAGAATAAATACAAGGAATGATAGTGCTGATAAACTGGAAAAAACAAATTCCCCTGTTCGATAGCTGCCATTAAATTTTTGATCCTTTAGTTTTGTTCGCAATCCTTCGCTAGTTTCACTTGCTCCTTCTCCTTCTTGATACAAAACTCCCATAGTACTCACCAAAACTTCTTTAGCAGCAATACCAGTTAATATACTTACTGTCATTTTCCAGTCGAAACCCAAAGGATGTAACACAGGTGCAACAAATTGACCGATCTGACCAATATAAGATTTTTGTTGTCTCTCTTCAAGTTTAAGATTTTGAATCTTTTGGATTTCTACTCCTTTTTCGAGCAGTAACTTTTCAGTATTTGGCTGAATGTTATTTATTTGGTTATTGTATTCCTGAGTTGCTTCAATAATCATTTTATCGTAATCCTTCGAGAAATTAACTTCTCTTGGGAAATAGCCTAAAGCCCAAATAAGAATAGAAGCCAAAAGAATAACACCTCCCATTTTCTGTAAGTATTGAACTCCTTTATGCCACATGTGAATTAAAGTAGACTTAAGTGTTGGGAGTCGATAGGGTGGTAATTCCATTACGAAAGGAGCTTCTTTAGATTTGAAGAAGCTTGCCTTAAATACCTTCGCAAATATAATTGCAAGAGCTATCCCTAAAGTGTAAATCCCGAACAGAACTAAACTTGCATGTTCAGGGAAAAATGTCCCTATAACTAAAATATATACAGGTAGTCTGGCACTACAGGACATAAAGGGGGTAATCAGCATTGTTAGAATCCTATCATTCCTGTTTTCGAGTGTTCGGGTTGCCATTAGGGCAGGTACATTACATCCAAATCCCATAATTAATGGAATAAATGACTTTCCATGTAATCCAATTTTATGCATCAGCTTATCCATGATAAAGGCAGCTCTGGCCATATATCCGGTGTCTTCCATAAAGGAAATAAAGAAGAATAAAATCAGAATATTCGGCAGAAAAACAATAACTCCACCAACTCCACCAATTATCCCATCTATGAATAAATCTTTTAACGGACCTTCGGGCATAAATTGTTCAATTAATCCTGCGAAGGCATTTACACCCATATCTATCCACAGCATTGGGTATTCTCCCAAATTGAAAGTCGCATAGAATGTTAAAAACATAAACACGAAAAATATCGGGAAACTGAATAATTTGTGAGTGATAAATGTGTCTATTATTGTAGTTTTTCGTCTTCTTTTTATTGGGCTCTCCTTATACGTTTCCTTTAGTGCTCCATCAATAAATCCGTATTTAGAATCAGTGATCACTGTTTCGCATACTTCGCCAAATTCTTTTTCAATTTTTTGAATTTCTTCCTTAACTGTCTTTTTTATATTGAAATGGAGTTCACTTTCCTGAACTAAATACCGAGCACTCTTGTCGGACTCTAAGAGCTTTATAGACAAGAATCTAGGAGATGTTTTTGCACATATCTTAGTGTCTTTTTTTATTTCATGTTGTATCTTGGCAATGGATCTTTCAACTGATTTGCCGTAATTAACATGGATGTGACGCACGATTGGATCTTTATCTTCGTACACATTAATCACCTTGTCAAATAGGTTTTTTATACCAATACCTTTTGAGCTTACTGTTGGGATAATGGGAATGCCAAGCATTTTTGCAAGTGCCTTGAAGTTGAGTACAGCACCTTTTTGTTCCAGTTCATCATACATGTTAAGGGCAATAATCACCTTTATGTCCATGTCGATTAATTGCGTTGTTAGGTATAGGTTTCTCTCCAGATTAGATGCATCTACCACGTTAATCACCACATCAGGTTTTTCATTTATGATGTATTTGCGAACAAATAATTCTTCAGGAGAGTATGCCGTTAAGGAATATGTGCCTGGAAGATCGGTAATGTTAAATTGATAGCCATTTTGTTTTACTTTGGCTTGTTTAGCATCAACTGTTACTCCGCTGTAATTACCTACGTGCTCTTTTGAGCCTGATGCATAATTAAAAAGAGTGGTTTTACCCGAATTTGGATTTCCAACTAAAGCAATGTGGATTTTTTTTCCTTTTTCTTTTGCTGAAGTTTTTAGAATATCGTCAGTAATAGTTCCTTCAAAGCCATTTACCTTAATGTTTTTAGCTTCTTCTTTTGTGATAACCTCAATTAACGAGGCTTCGCTTCTTCTTAGTGAAACTTCGTAGCCCATTATTTGATACTCCACAGGATCTTTGAGAGGAGCATTTTTAATGACAGTCACCTTCTTGCCCTTTACAAAGCCCATTTCGGTAATTCTTTTCCGAAAGGCGCCATGTCCCTGAACTTTTATAATAATTCCTTCTTGAGTATCAGATAATTCGGAAAGTTTCATTCTTATTTATATAATAAATGACACCATTTGGTATCTGCTTATTGCGATTTGATAATGTTTTAATTCTAGATATTGTTTCTACAGGTCAAACCTATTGGAAAAATAGGTGGATTACAATCCCTATTAGTAGGTATTTTAATTATGCGAATTGGTATTGATCTTGATTCATTGTTTTCTACATTTAATTTAATCTGAATTAATGCAAAAGTAAATGTTTTAGAATCAACTGTGGCTTATTAGCTTTCTTTTTTACTGATCTGAATTAAATTTGGACAAAAAAAAAGCTGCCCGAAAGGACAGCTGTAAAATATGTTGAAACTATTATTCGGTTAAATCTTCAAACTCTACATTTGTAAAGGAATTTGATTCAAAACCCTCCAGTACATGTTCTGGCTCCAAGTATTCTGAATCAATGTAGGTTTCATCACCATTTCCGTTTTTCACATTCACAGATTTGATAAAATCAATTGCTTCGACAAGACCATCAGAGAATTTATCAAAATCTTCTTTGTATAAAAATATTTTATGCTTTTCGAATGAAAAATTACCTTCCTTATCGTAACGTTTTTTACTTTCGGTGATTGTTAAGTAATAGTCGTTTTTCTTTGTTGCTTTGACATCAAAAAAATAAGTTCTTTTCCCCGCTCTTACCGCATCTGAATATATTTCATCGCGATTATGTTTTTCAAATCCTTCCTTTTTATCGTAACCTTCCATCTGAAATAATTTGTTATTTATTTGATTTTATATATTCAAAAATAAAAAAAATATACGTACTAAATATTATGAATATGCATTTTGTTGCGTAAAATGTGGTTATTTAAAATGAGTATGCAAACCTTTTCAGGATATATGTATTTATTTGGCTTTTTGTTAATATGTAAAGTTATTTTAGTCGAAGGTTTAAATATTTTATCCGATTTGTTGGTTTTTTCTTGTTAGCAAGTAAAAAAAGCCTATTTTTGCACCCAAATTAATATAATTGACAAGTTCTTTAAACGTATGATTAGTAGAAGATTGCTTCGTGTTAAGGTATTGCAGATTCTGTATGCCTATTATAAAAATCAAGATCGCACAATAGCTAAAGCCGAAAAGGAATTATTCTTTAGTATCGGAAAAGCTTACGATTTGTATCATTATTTACTTCTACTTATTGTGGACGTTGCTTTTGTTTCTGAAAAGAAGATTGAAATATCAAGAGACAAAATCATACCATCTCACGAGGATTTAAATCCCAACACAAGATTTATTAACAATGCTGTTATTAAGCAGTTGGCAGATAACATTCAGTTGAAAAGTTATGCTCATTCGAACACCGTAACTTGGAACGATCAGGAAGATTACGTTCGGATTCTGCGTGAAAAGTTGATTAATTCAGACTTGTATCGTGAGTATATGAACGCACCTGAGTGTACTTATGCAAGAGATAAGAAATTTGTAGAGAAGTTTTATACTCACATTATTGCTGCAGATGAGGATTTTTATGACGTAATGGAGGAAAAGAGCATCTACTGGAATGATGAGATCGAGTTTATTATTAGCATGGTCGTAAGAACAATAAAAGGTTTTACTAAAGATGACGATACGCATGCTTCGTTAATGTCTTTGTTTAAAGATCGTGACGATGAAGAGTTTGTTAAAACCTTATTCCGTAAGTCTATTATAAATCATCCTGAACATCAGGAGTTGATTAAGACAAATACCAAAAATTGGGATTTGGAGCGTATTGCATACATGGATATTTTAATCATGGAGTTGGCTCTTACTGAAATAAAAGAGTTTTCTAGCGTTCCTGTTAAAGTGAGTTTTAATGAATATCTCGAAATTGCTAAATTTTACAGTACTGCCAATAGTAGTAATTTCATAAATGGGATTTTGGATAAAATGGTTCAGGAGCTAAAAGCTAATGGAACTGTTAAAAAAGTGGGCAGAGGCTTAATGGAAGGTAATTAAAATCATCAGATATAATATAGAATGCGCTTACTATTAGGGTAAAGCGCATTTTTTATTTTATTAAGCTGGGCAAATATACTTCCATTAAAATTTACTACATTCGGAAACCAATTTGTTTGTGAAATAATGATTAAAATATTTTATACTAAAATCAGATATTGCTTTTGTAATTTTCTGTTTTTGTTGATGCTGCCAATGTTTTTAATGCAATGTACATCAAATAAAACTGGTAAGTTTGACGATCAACTGAATGATGGAAAAGATTCATCGCAAATTATTCCGACGAAAGGGTTTCCGAAGTTTGAGTTTGTTAAAGAAATACATAAATTTGGGGACATTTATGAAGGGGAAATAGTTATTTGCGATTTCTTTTTTAAGAATGTAGGGTCGAAAGATCTCGTAATTAAGGATATTGAAACAAGTTGTGGGTGTACTGCAGTTAAATGGGAAAAGAAACCTGTAAGAGTTGGCGAAGAATCTCATATTACAGTGGAGTTTAACTCAAAAGGAAGATATGGAAAGCAATACAAGGTAATTACGGTTTTTTGTAATACTTTGTCTGGAACAAAAGAGTTGGTTATTACTGCTCAAGTGAAATAGAATAATTAGTATTTATATAATAATATGGCCTTAGGCCTTAAAATTCAGGATTGAAATGGATAATTTATTGAACATCTTATTGATGACACAACCTCAAGAGGGTCAAAACCCGATCATGCAATTCGTACCTCTAATTCTAATTGTAGTCGTATTTTATTTTTTCATGATTCGTCCGCAAATGAAAAAGCAGAAGGAATTGAAAAAATTTCGTGAAGATTTGCAAAAAGGAGATAAGGTTGTAACTACAGGTGGTATTTACGGAAAAGTTCTTGAAATTCAGGAGACTGTAATTATCATGGAAGTTGAAGGACAAAACAGATTGAAAATTGATAAAGCAGCAGTCGTTAAAGATATGAGTGACGTTGCTCAAAAATAATAGTTTTGACTGTGCTCTCTGAGCACAGTCTCTTTTTAAACTTTCCTTACATTGGGTATTATAGATCTTAAAAAGGCAAAGGAGCTTTTCAATTCAGAAAAAATTGCTTCAAATAAAAAACTACTGGTGTATGTTTTTTTTGTTGGGATTGCTACAATATTTTGGTTCTTAAATGCTCTGGGTAAAGAATATACCACTACCGTAAACTACCCGGTACAGTACATTAATTTACCAAAGAATAAGGTTCTCACCAACAAACTGCCTGAACAATTTGCTTTAAAAGTTAACGCGCATGGTTTCGAACTGATACGTTATAAACTAAGTACAGCTTTTCTTTCTAATACATTCGATGTAGGCTTTTATACTAACAACCGCTTGGGAAATAGCAACCTTCAAAACTATTCTCTTGTTACTTCGCAAATTGTGAGTCGATTTGATAAAGATCTCTCCTCAAGTATTGAATTGCTTAGTATTTCACCAGATACAATTTTGTTTGAGTTTTCTCTAATTGTAGATAAGAGGGTTCCGGTTCGCTTGAATGTGTCAACGAGCTTCGAACAACAATACATGCTTGATGAAACAATCTCGGCGGAAGTTGATAGTGTAGTTGTAAAAGGCCCAAATTCGAAGCTGGAAAGTATTGATTTTGTTGAGACAGAAGACCTTATTTTAACAGGTTTGAATAAAACGATTAAAAAGAGCGTTAATTTAAAACCGATTGAAGGTACTGAGTTTTCTCAACGGAAAATTGAGATCACCATTCCTGTAGAACAATTTACCGAAGAGAAAATGAACATTCCGATTAAAGTAAATAACCTTCCCGATTCTCTTTTGCTTAGATTGTTTCCAGGGGATATTAAGGTGTCTTATTTTGTGGGATTTAAAAAGCACGATAAGGTTTCTGCTGATTTGTTTGATCTACGAGTAGATTATAATCAAACCTCGGAGGATGGCAGCAATACGTTAAAAATAGAGTTGTTGCGTAATCCCAGTTTTGTAACAAATGTTCGTTTTTATCCTCAGGAAGTTACTTATCTGATTGAGAAGAAGAAATCATTCAAATAGACCAGTATTATCTTTTGGTGCAAGGACAATAAATACGTTTAAGAAATGTTGAAAATTGGCTTAACAGGAGGAATTGGATCAGGAAAATCAATTGTTGGGAAGGTATTTGAGATGATGGGGGTTCCTGTTTATATTGCTGATATTGAAGCTAAAAGATTGATGGTTTCAGATACTGACGTACGGAGATTATTAATTTCCCGTTTTGGAGATCAAATTTATGATTCCAATTCAAATTTAAATCGGAAATTATTGTCCGAAATTGTATTTAATGACTCAGAATCATTAAAAGATATTAATTCAATTGTTCACCCTGCGGTTAGAAATGATTTTAAAAGATGGTGTGAGCAGTATTCTCAAATATCCTATGTAATACAAGAATCGGCTATCCTTTTTGACACTGGTTTGTATCAAAATTTCGATAAAATAATTACGGTTACGGCAGATGAAGAGATAAGAATTCAAAGAGTCGTTGAACGAGATTTGGTTAGCAGGGAGCAAATTGTTGAAAGAATGAGGAATCAACTTCCTGAATCGGTAAGAATAGAAAAAGCCGATTTTGTAATTTACAACAATACAGAGCTGATCCTTCCTCAAATTGAGCTGATTGATAAGCAAATTAGATTCCTGGCCGGCAGATAAATAAAATACATGTTAAACTTTGTTAATAGAATCGCTTTTTTGGAAGTGTGATTTATAATTAGACGATCTTTTGTTTTCTTTGTTTATTAGAAAATAAGGATTGTAAAATAATATTGTGCCAGAAAATGGGAAAATACGGAAGATGGATTGCAGGAGGATTGGGTTGGGCTTTTTTGGGGCCAATTGGTGGCGTTTTGGGTTTTATGCTAGGATCGGCAATTGATACTGTTGAGATTGAGAAAGGTAATGTTCGCGGTACTACAAGGCAGGGCGATTTTGTGATGAGCCTGCTGATTTTGGTTGCTGCTGTAATGAAGGCAGATGGCAAAATATTAAAAGTAGAATTAGACTATGTAAAAGGATATTTAGTAAAAAGTTTTGGCGTTGGACGAGCTAGTGAGGCGATTACAATGCTTCGCGATATTTTAAAACAAAATATATCAGTCGAAGAGGTTTGTCAACAAATTCAGCACAATCTCGATTATTCCTCTCGATTACAATTAATGCATTTCTTGTTTGGAATTGCTCAGGCCGATGGTGCTATATCAGAATCAGAATTGAATCTGATTGATAAAATATCTTATTATTTGAAGATTCAATCGGGTGATTATAATTCGATTAAATCGATGTTTATTCAATCGACCGAATCAAGTTATAAAATACTTGATTTATCAAAGGATGCTTCTGATGATGAGGTGAAAAAGGCTTATCGAAAAATGGCGGTTAAATACCATCCTGATAAAGTAAGTTACTTGGGCGAAGATGTGCAGGAGGCTGCAAAGGAGAAGTTTCAGAAGCTGAGCGAAGCCTACGAAAAGATTAAAAAAGAAAGAGCATTTGCGTAATAAGAATTAATTTTAAGACTTTTTTTTTGTAAAATTATTTTTTTAACTGCAATGGAATTATAAATTTGTGCTTCCAAATATAAAAATGAAAATATGTTGAAAGGAATATTAGCCATAGCAGGACATACAGGTCTTTTTAAAATGGTTTCTAACTCAAAGAATGCATTAATTGTAGAGTCTTTGATTGATAAAAAGCGTACGGCTGCTTATGCGTCCTCTAAAATTAGTGCCTTAGAAGATATTGCTATTTTCACAGAAGAAGGTGATGTTCAGCTAGCAGTAGTTTTTAAAAGTATTAAGGAGAAAGAAAACGGTGGACAAGCTATTAGTCATAAAGCTTCAGGAAATGCATTGAAAGCCTACATGGCCGAAGTATTGCCGAATTACGATGAAGATCGTGTTTATGTTTCTGACATGAAAAAGGTTTTTCAGTGGTACAATATTCTACAGGAAAATAATTTGTTAGATGTTGTGGAA